>JALZHV010000024.1 GCA_030860625.1 Actinomycetota bacterium | reverse complement strand
GTTGACGAGTGGGCGACCAAGCTCGCCTCGAAGAGCCCGGTGCTGATGCGGCTCGGCCACGACGCGATGTACCGCCAGCAGGACATGGCACTCGACGACGCGCTCGAGTTCCTCCGCTCCCAGCTCTCCCTCACCTTCACGACCGAGGACATCGTCGAGGGGGTCACCGCCTTCTTCGAGAAACGCGACCCGCAGTGGAAAGGACGCTAGTGGCGACCGAGGAGCAGCCGAAGAACCTCTTGCCGGGCACGGCCCCGCTGAGCGCGCTGACCGAGCAGCTGCACGAGCGCCGCGAAAAGGCCAGGCTCGGCGGCGGCGAGACGAAGATCGCCAAGCAGCACGAACGCGGCAAGTTGACCGCCCGCGAGCGGATCGACCTGCTGGTCGACGAGGGCACCTTCGTCGAGATGGGGATCCACGGCCGCCCGCACTTCGCCCAGCGGGCGATGGACGGGGTCGAGGCGCCGGCCGATGGCGTCATCACCGGCTGGGGCGACGTCGACGGCCGCCCGACCTGCATCGCCGCCTACGACTTCACGGTGATGGCCGGCTCGATGGGGATGACCGGCGAGCTCAAGGTCACCCGCCTGCGCGAGATGGCGCTGCAGAAGCGGATGCCGTTCGTCTGGCTGCTGGACAGCGCCGGCGCCCGCATCCAGGAGGCGGCCGGCGCGCTCTTCGCCGGCTCCGGTCACCTCTTCCGCGAGGAGGTGGAAATGTCGGGCGTGGTGCCGATGGTGGCGGCGATGATGGGCCCCTGCGCCGCCGGCACCGCCTACATCCCGGGGCTCTCGGACTTCGTGCCGATGGTCTCCGGCCAGGGCGCGATGGCGCTCGCCGGGCCGCACCTGACCAAAGCCGTGACCGGCGAGGACATCTCGATGGAGGAGCTCGGCGGCGCCAAGGTCCACTGTCGCAAGTCGGGCGTGGGGGACCTCGAGGTCAAGGACGACGAGGAGTGCATTCGCGTCGTCCGCGAATACCTCTCCTTCTTCCCGGCCAACTGTGAGGAGCGCCCGCCGCTCGTCGAGAGCGCCGACCCGGTCGACCGCATGTCGGAGAAGCTGATGGAGATCGTGCCCGAGTCCTCGCGGCAGCCGTACGACATGTACGACGTGATCCGCGAGATCGTCGACGACGGCTACTGGTTCGACGTCAAGCCGAAGTTCGCCAAAAACGTGATCACCTGCCTCGCCCGCTTCGGCGGCCAGCCGGCCGGGATCGTCGCCAACCAGCCCAAGCAGCTGGCCGGCACCCTCGACAACGACTCCGCCGACAAGGCCGCCCGCTTCATCAACCTCTGCGACGCCTTCAACATCCCGCTCGTCTTCCTCCAGGACGTGCCCGGCTTCATGGTCGGCTCGAAAGTCGAGCACGCCGGGATCATCCGCCACGGGGCGAAGATGCTCTACGCGGTCAGCCGCGCCACCGTCCCGAAGGTGACCGTCGTCGTCCGCAAGGCCTACGGCGCCGGCTACTACGTGATGTGCGGCAAGGCCTACGAGCCGGACCTGATCGTCGCCTGGCCGGGGGCCGAGCTCTCGGTGATGGGCGCCGAGGGTGCGGTCGAAATCATCGGCCGCGGCGCGATCGAGGCCTCCGACGACCCGGAGGCGACCCGCGAGGCGATGCTGAACGCGGTCCGCCAGCAGATCGACCCCTACCTCGCCGCCGGCAACGCCCTGATCGACGACATCATCGACCCGCGCGAGACCCGGCCGACGATCGCCAAGGCGCTGCGGATGGCGCGCACCAAGCGCGTCGAGAAGCCGAAAAAACGACACGGCGTCATGCCGGTCTAGGAGAGCGAGATGAGCTCTTTCGACGATCCGGTGATCATCAGCTGCTCGATCAGCGGCGTGATCGCTAACCGCGACCAGTGCCCGGCGATCCCTTACACGCCGGAGGAGTACGCGGCGGAGGCGCGGCGCGCGGTCGACGAGGGCGCCTCGCAGATCCACATCCACGCCCGCAAGCCCGACGGCACCCCGTCCTGGGACATCGAGGACTTCCAGGCGATCACCGAGGCGATCCTCGCCGAGGTCGGCGACGTGATCGTCAACTACTCGACCGGCGCGATCGGGATCCCGATCTCCAAGCGACTCGAGTACCTGCGGGCGCTGCGCCCCGATGTCGCCGCGCTGAACATGAGCTCGATGAACTACGCGAAGTACTCGCGGCGGCGCAAGGACTTCGTCTTCAAAGCGGTCTTCGAGAACAGCTTCGACACGATCGTCGAGTTCCTCACCGCGATGAGGGAGCTGGGGATCAAGCCCGAGCACGAGTGCTTCGACGCCGGCCACGTCGCCAACCTCGACCCGCTGGTCGACATGGGCCTCTTGGAGCCGCCGCTGCAGATCTCGCTGGTGATGGGGGTGACCGGCGGCATCCGCCCGACGCCGCGCAACGTCACCCTGATGTCGGATCAGATCCCCGGCGGGCCGGAGGGGCCGAACCAGTGGCAGGTGATCGGCATCTCCCGCGACCAGTGGAAGCTGCTCGCCGCCTCCTTGGTCCTCGGCGGCAACGTCCGCGCCGGGGTCGAGGACAACCTCTACCTGCCGAACGGCGAGATGTGCAAGTCCAACGGCGAGCTGATCGCGAAGGCGCGGCAGATGGCCGAAGACATCGGCCGCCGCCCCGCCTCCGTCGCCGAGGCGCGCAAGCTGCTGGGGGTCCCGAAGCGTGAGCGGTCTCCCGCTTAGCGACGTCAAGGTCCTCGACCTTTCCCGCCTTTTGCCGGGCGGCTTCTGCTCGCTGCTGCTCGCCGACCTCGGCGCCGAGGTGCTGAAGGTCGAGGACACCGGCATGGGCGACTACATCCGTTGGGCGCCGCCTTACTACGGCAGCGACGAGCAGCAGGCGCTCGGCACCCGCTCTTCGCTCTACCTCTCGCTCAACCGCGGCAAGCGCTCGGTCCGCCTCGACCTCAAGAGCGAGAAGGGGAGGGAGGCGTTGTTGCGGCTGGTCGCCGACTACGACATCGTCCTCGACGGCTTTCGCCCCGGCGTCCTCGACCGGCTCGGCGTCGGCTACGAGCAGATGCGCGAGGCCAACCCGCGGATCGTCTACTGCGCGATCACCGGTTACGGCCAGGACGGGCCCTACGCCCAGCGCGCCGGCCACGACATGAACTACCTCGGCCTCGTCGGCCTGCTCGGACTGACCGGCGCCAAGGACGGGCCGCCGGTGCAGTCCGCGGGGCAGATCGCCGACATCGGCGGCGGTGCCCTGATGGCGGCCTTCGGGGTGATGGCGGCGCTGCACGAGCGCGAGCGCTCCGGCGAGGGCCAGATCGTCGATATCTCGATGGCCGACGGCACCCTCTCTTGGCTGGCGATGGTCGCCGGCCGCTACTTCTGCGACGAAGAGGTGCCGCGCCGCGGCGAGCAGCAGCTCGCCGGCGGCCTCGTCTGTTACCTGCCCTATGAGGCCGCCGACGGCTGGATCACCTGCGGCGCCCTGGAGCCGAAGTTCTGGGCTGCCTTCTGCAACGGCGTCGGCCGTGAGGATCTGATCGAGAAGCAGTTCGAAGCGCCGGGCTCCGACGCCTGGGCCGAGGTCGCCGCGGTCTTCCGCTCCCGCACCCGCGAGGAGTGGCTCGCCTTCAACGATGAGCACGACTGCTGCATCGAGCCGGTCCTCGACCTCGACGAGGCGCTCGACTCGGAGCTGGTGCGGGCGCGAGGGATGGTCGTCGAGCTCGAGCAGCCCGAGCTGGGGACGGTGCGCCAGCTCGGCAACCCGGTGAAGCTGAGCCGCACCCCCGCCGACACCAGCCGCCCTGCCCCGGCATTCGGCGAGCACACCGACGAGGTCCTTGCCGAGGCCGGCTACTCGGAGGCCGAGATCGCGGCGATGAAGGAGTCGGGCGCCGCGGCCGGGCCCGCCGCCGACGCGTTCGGGGAGTTCCGCGCGTGAGCGAGAACGGGAACGGCCTCCTGCGGATGCGCGAGCTGGCCGAGGCCTCCGGCGTCCCGGCGCCGACGATCAAGCACTACCTCCGCGAGGGCCTCTTGCCGGAGCCGGTCAAGACCAGCCGCAACATGGCCTACTACCCGCCCGAGTTCGTCGACCGGATCCAGCTGATCAAGCGGCTGCAGGAGGAGCGCTTCATGCCGCTGAAGGCGATCAAGAACGTGCTTGCCGAGGATCCCGACCGCGCCGCGGCGATGCTCGAGCTCGGCGACCAGATTCTCGACCGCGCCCTTGCCGGCGAGCGCTCCCGCACCAGCGCCGCCGAGGTCCGCAAGCGCTACGGCGTCCCCAGGGAGGTGCTCGACCGCCTCGCCGAGCTGGAGGTCCTCACCCCCAACAGCCGCGGCTACTCGCCCTCCGACGTGAAGATCATCGAGGCGATCAGCCGCTTCCGCGCCGGCGGCTACGACGAGCAGATCGGCTTCACCGTCTACGACACCCTCCGCTACAAAGACGCGCTCGAGGAGCTGGCCCGCCAGGAGGTCGACGTGGTGATGGAGCGGCTGGCCGGCGAGGTCCCGCCCGAGCGGGTGGTCGAGATGCTCGAAGCCGGCGCCCAGCCGCTCAAGGACCTGATCGCGGCCCTGCACACCAAGCTGATGGTCGCCGAGCTCGAGCGCCGGCGCTAGGCGCGGTCGCCGGCGCTGGACCCGACCGCCTCGCGCTCGGCTTCGATGTCGGCGAGGCAGGTGAGGGCGTTGGTCTCGCGAGCCACCTGCTCGGCCTCGTCGAGGACCGCGGCGGCATCGTCGCAGCCGGCCGCGTTGAGGGCGCGTCCCAGCGCCAGCAGCGCGATCGGGAGCGACCAGAACAGGCCGCGCTCGCGGGACACCGCGACGGCCCCTTCCGCCACCTCGATCGCCTCGTGGATGCGGCCGAGGCCGGTTAGCGCCTGCGCTTTGATCTGCAACCGCCAGCCCTCCATCTCGCCGCCGACCTCCATCGCTTCGGAGTAGATCCTGTCGGCGTCCTCGATCGAGGCCAGCGCCTCCTCGTATTCCTCGACCGCGATCTGCGCCCAGGCGAGGTGGGCGCGGGCGAGGCTGCGGGAGAAGACGTCGCCGATCCGCTCGGTCAGCTCGCAGTTGCGCCGGGCCATCGCCAGCGCTCCCTCGACGTCGCCGCGCATCGCCAGCAGCCCCACCTGGTTGCTGCGGATCCAACTTGCCGTCTCCGGATCGCCGGCTTCGTCGGCCAGCCGCAGCGAACGCTCGAAGAAGCCGGCGGCGCCGTCGATGTCGCCCTGCTCGCGGCGCACCATCCCCTTGCCCATTTCCGCCCACGCCATCGGGCTGTGGAGGATGATCCCCGCCCCGACCGAGGGATCGCGTCCGGCCAGCTCCATCATCTCGTCGAGGGCGCGGTCATAGCCGAGAAAATCACCGGCGCAGAGGTAGGCGTAGGCGCCGGCGGCGCGGATCGCGACCTGCAGGTGGCGATCGCCGGTCTGGTCGGCGAGCTGGTTCATCTCCTCGACGTCCGCCACCCATTCCCGCGTGTGGCGGTGCAGGCCGGGGCGGCCGGCGGTCGACATCTTCAGCAGCACCAGCGAGTGCAGGTCGCCGCGCCGCTCCGCGATCTCCTCCGCCTCGGCTTCCAGCCGCTTCTGCTCGGCCGGGTCCATCCCCAGCCGCCAGGCGTACTGCAGCTGAGCCAGGCGGGAGGCGATCGCGAGGCCGTCGGTTTCCTCGTTCCGCTCGCTCTCCGGAACCTCGGCGATCAGTTCCATCACCTCTCGCCACAGCCGCATGGCGTCGCCCGGGCGGCTGAGCCCGGCCCAGTAGCCGGCCCGCGCCGCCCAGCGCGCGGCTTCCAGGGTTTCGTTGCCCTGGCGGAGGTGGTCGGCGATCAGCGCCGCCAGCTCGTCGAGCCGGTCGGGGTTGAGCGCGATCAGCGCCCGCGCGGCGGCGGCGTGAGTGGCCGCCCGCTGGTCGGCCAGCTGGGTCCCGTAGGCGACCTCGCGCGTCAGCGGATGGCGGAAGGCGAAGACCCGCTTCGGGTACATCTCCACTTCGTAGAGGAACCCGCTGGAGATCAGCTCGCGTAGGGCCTCGTCCATCTCGGCTTCGTCCAGCTCGGCCGCCAGCGCCAGCGCCTCCCCGCTCACCTCCTTGCCGACCACCGAGGCCGCCTGAAGCAGGGTCTTCGCGTCGGCGCCGAGGCGGTCGATCCGCGCCGCGAGGACGGCTTGGACCGTGACCGGGACGCCCGTGTCCTCGATCGGCTTCGCGAGGCGGTAGGACCCGCGCTCGCCGACCAGGTGTCCTGACTCCGCCAGCTCGCGGACGATCTCCTCGATGAAGAAGGGGTTGCCGCCGGTGCGCTCGTGGATCGGCTCGTCGAGGCCGTCGAGCGAGGGGTCGTCGCCGGCGAGGTCCCGCAGCAGCTCCCGCGTGTCCTGCCGTGCCAGCGGCTGCAGCTCCAGCGCCTCGTAGGTCGGCGAGCCCTCCCAAGCGGGCTGGTACTCAGGCCGGAAGTTGACGAGGACGAGGGTGTTGGTCCCGTCGATCCCCTCGATCAGCCGGTTCAGCATCGCCTGGCTGCCGTCGTCGAGCCAGTGCAGGTCCTCGAAGACGAGCACCAGCGTCTTGCGGCGCTTCGGGTTGCTGACCAGCCGGCAGAGCACTTCGCCGAGGGCGCGCTGGCGGCCCTCGGGGTTCATGTTGGCGACCGGCCGGTCCGGGTCCGGCACGCCGAGGAAGTCGAACATCAGCGGCAGGTCGTCGGCGAAGGCGGTGTCGAGCAGGAGCGCGCGGCCGGCGATCTTCTCGCGGGCCAGTTGCTCGGAGTCGCGGTCGCTGATCCCGAAGAACGAGCGCAGCATCTGCAGGATCGGCATGAACGGGATCGACTTCCCGTGCGCCTGTCCCTGCGCCTCGAAGACCTCGACGCCGTCGCCACGACAGCGCCCGACGAACTCGTGGTAGAGGCGGCTCTTGCCGATCCCGGCTTCGGCGACGACGCCGATCGCGGCCGCTTCGCCTCCGCGCGCGCGCTCGAGGGCGGATTCCAGGGCCCGCATCTCAGCGCTGCGGCCGACGAAGCGGGAGAAGCCGCGCTCGCGGGCGAGGTCGAGGCGCGAGCGCGCCTGCCCGACTCCCCTCAGCTCGAAGACCTGGACCGGGCGGCTCGCCCCCTTGATCTCGAACTCGCCGAGGTCGCGGAGGTCGAGGTAGCCGCGGGCCAGCTCCGCCGCGTGCTCGGTCAGGTAGGCCTTGCCGGGCTCGGCCAGCGCCTCCATCCGCTGGGCGAGGCCGACGGTGTGGCCGATCGCGGTGTAGGCGCCGCCGCCCTCGCCGATCGCGCCGGCGACGACCTCACCGGAGTTGATCCCGATCCGGGTCGAGAAGTTGAGCCCCTTAGCGCGGCGCAGCTCGGCCGCGTACTCGGCGACGTCGTCGAGCATCTGCAGGGCCGCGTAACAGGCGCGCCGCGCGTGGTCCTCGTGGGCGATCGGGGCGCCGAAGATCGCCATGATCCCGTCGCCGGTGAACTTGTCGACGGTGCCCTCGAAGCGGGTCACGGTCTCGGCCAGCATCGAGAAGAAGCGCTGCATGATCTTGCGCCACTCCTCGGGGTCCTCCTGCTCGGCGAGGTCCATCGAGCCGCTGACGTCCGCGAACAGGACCGTTACCTGCTTGCGCTCCGCGTCGTCCTTGGGGGGCTCGTACACGACACCTAGAGGTTACGCCTCTACTCCTGCTCCTTGTGTGACCCGGCTTATACTGGCGGCCAGCCGATTGACTAGTCAATCAACGGGAGAACGTGCTTGCGAGTCGCGGCAGTACAGCTTAATTCCAATGGTGAGAAGGAGCGGAACCTGGCCACGGCGGAGCGGCTGGTCCGGGCCGCGGCGGCCGACGGCGCCGAGCTGGTCGCCCTGCCGGAGAAGTGGAACCTGCTGGCCGGCGGCGAGGAGCTGGCCGCCGGGGCGGAGCCGCTCGACGGCCCGAGCCTGACCGCCGCCCGCGGCTGGGCGCGCGACCTCGGCATCCACCTGATCGCCGGCAGTATCTCCGAGCGCGGCGCCGACGGGGAGAAGGCGTCCAACACCTCCGTCCTGATCGGCCCCGACGGCGACGACCTCGCCACCTACCGCAAGATCCACATGTTCGACGTCGACGCCGGCGGCGTCTCCTACCGCGAGTCCGAGCACGAGCGGCCGGGGACCGAACCCGTCGCGGCTTCCGCCGGGGAGCTCACCGTCGGCATGACCGTCTGTTACGACCTCCGCTTCCCCGAGCTCTTCCGCATCCTCGCCCTGCGCGGCGCCCGCCTGATCGCCGTCCCCTCCGCCTTCACCCTCGCCACCGGCCGCGACCACTGGGAAGTGCTGCTGCGGGCGCGGGCGATCGAGGACCAGGTCTTCGTCCTCGCTCCCAACCAGGTCGGCGAAGCGCCGCCGCACTACAGCTCCTTCGGCCGCTCGATGATCGTCGACCCCTGGGGCGTCGTTCTCGCCACCGCCCCCGACGGCGAGGGCTTCGTCGCCGCCGACCTCGACCTCGAGGCGCAGGACCGCGTCCGCGAGTCGCTGCCCTCGCTTGCCAACCGCCAGCCCGCCGCCTACGCCTGGCCGCAGCCGACGGAGAGCCCCGCCTGATGGCGCAGGCGCCCCCCGCCGACAAACGCCGCCTGATCCTCGACGCCGCCGTCCGCGTCTTCGCCCGCCAGGGCTTCCACGCGACCCGCGTCTCCGACATCGCCGACGAGGCCGGGGTCGCCTACGGGCTCGTCTACCACTACTTCAAGTCCAAGGACGAGGTCCTGAACGAACTCTTCATCGAGCGCTGGTCGCTGCTCCTGGCGGCGATCGAGGAGGCCGACCGGACCGCGGCCAGCCCGCGCGACAAGCTCGGCGCGGTCGCGACCTTCATCTTCGACTCCTACCGGCACGACCCGGAGCTGATGAAGGTGATCATCGTCGAGGTGACCCGCGCCGCCAACTCCTTCGGCCAGACCCACCTCGAGCAGATCCGGCGCGCGTACGAGTCGATCGCGAAGATCGTCGCCGACGGCCAGCGGGACGGCGCCTTCCGTGACGACGTGGCGCCGCTGTTTGCCTCGATGTCCTTCTACGGGGCGATCGAGCAGCTGCTCTCCGGCTGGATCTTCGGGACGATCCCGGCCTCCGACACCGACTTCGACGAGGCGCGCGACCTGCTGGTGACGACGATATGCGACGGGCTGGAGCCGCGGTGAGGGACCCGGCCGCCACTCTCGCCGCCCTCCGAACTGGTTTACTGCCGACTTCCCGTGGGGAAGGTTCGATCTAAGTGAGCAACGACTTGGTCAAGCGCCTCGTCTGGAGCGGCCTTCTGGCCGGCACCGGCGCGCTGGCGAGCATCGCCGCGGCAAAGGTCGCGGCTCTCCTCTACCGCCGCATCTACGGCGAAGACCCGCCGGACTAGGAGCAGCATGCCCGCCAAACGCATGGAGAACCCGCCGCCCGAGCCGCCGCTCAACCCGCCGCCGACCCCTCCGCCCGGGACGCCGCCCCCGCCGAGCCAGCGCCCGCTCGCCGACCTCGTCGTCGAGGTCTCCGAAAACGCCTCGACCCTCGTCCGCGAGGAGATCGAGCTGGCCAAGGCCGAGGTCTCCGAGAAAGTCGCCAAGATCCTCCGCGGCTCCGTCGTCGGCATCGCCGCCGGCGTCTTCGCCTTCCTGGCGCTGATCCTGATCATGCACGGGATCGCCTGGGTGATCGCCGAAGAGCTCTTCGACGGCAAGGCCTGGCCCGGCTTCTTCATCGAGGCCGCGATCTTCCTGCTGATCGCCGCGCTCGCCGGCTTCATCGCCTCGAAAGCTTTGAAGGCAGGCTCGCCGCCGGTTCCCGAGCAGGCGATCGAGGAGGCGAAGCTGACCAAGGAGATGCTGGAAAGGGAGACCTCATGAGCGCCGGCGCCCCAGGACGTTCCCCGGCGGAGATCCGCCGCGACATCGAGCTCCAGCGCCGCCAGCTCGGCACCTCGGTCGAGGCGCTGCGCGGCCGCGTCAACGAGTTGACCGACTGGCGCCGCCAGGTCGAGGAGCACAAAGAACAGCTGATCATCGGCGCCGCTGCCGTGGGTTTCCTGATCGGCGCGCGGGCGATGCTGCGCCGTCGCAAGCGCAACCGCTGACGGTGTTTAGCCGCCAGGCGGGACGACCAGCTCGGTTCTGACG
>JALZHV010000294.1 GCA_030860625.1 Actinomycetota bacterium | reverse complement strand
CCCGCGACCGGCTGATCGAGATCCTCGCCGAGGTCGCTTCGACCGGCCGCGCCCCGATGGACCTCAGCGCCGAGCCGGCGGTGCTGATGATGGTCGGGGTCAACGGGACCGGCAAGACGACGACGATCGGCAAGATCGCCTGGCACCTGAGCAAGGAAATGGGCCTCTCCGTGGTGATGGCCGCCGCCGACACCTACCGTGCCGCCGCCGCCGAGCAGCTGGAAACCTGGGCCGAGCGCGCCGGCGCCGAGCTGATCCGCGGCCCGGAGGGGTCCGATCCCGGTTCCGTCGCCTACGAAGCGATCTCCGCCGCCCGCGACCGCGGCGCCGACGTCGTCATCGTCGACACCGCCGGCCGCCTCCACACCCAGAGCAACCTGATGGACGAGCTGGCGAAGGTCCGCCGGGTGATCCAGAAGCAGATCCCCGAGGCCCCGCACGAGACGCTGATCTCGATCGACGCCACCACCGGCCAGAACGGCCTGCGCCAGGCCAAGGTCTTCTCCGAGGCGGTCGACGTCGACGGCGTCGTCCTCACCAAGCTCGACGGCACCGCCCGCGGCGGCATCGCCCTCGCGATCGCCTCCGACCTCGGCATCCCGGTGAAGCTGATCGGCGTCGGCGAGGCGCTCGAGGACCTGCGCCCGTTCGACCCCGGCGACTACGCCAAGGCCCTGCTGGCGGAGTGAGGCGCCCGTTGTTCTGCTTGGCGGCCCTGGCGGCCGCCGGCGTGCTCGCCGTGGTCTCCGGTTGCGGCACGGACGCCGGGCGGGACGAGCCGGCGCCGCGAGCGGCCGCCCCGGGAGCGCCTTCCCTGCCCGACGACTTCCCCTCGTCGCGATTCGAATCCCTGCGGCCGGTTCCCCCCGGCCTCTTCACCGTCGCCTTCGCCGAGCGCAGGCCGTGGGTGATCGCCTTCGACAACGAGGGGACGCCGCGCTGGTGGTTCAACCCCGCCACCCGGGCGCTCTGGGCCCAGGTCCTCGGCGACGGGAGCCTGGCCTGGCCCCGTTCCTTCGGCGACGGCTACGGCCTCGACCCGCGGATGGCGCACGAGATCCGGTCGGAGTCGGGGAAGCTCCTGCGCCTGGTCAGGACCAGGGGGTCGATCGTCGACGGCCACGAGTACCACGAGCTCCCCAACGGCAACGTCCTGCTCGCCACCTACGTCCCGGAAACCGCCGACCTGCGCCGCTTCGGCGGGCCGCGGCGAGCGGCGATCGTCTCCGCCGAAGTCCAGGAAGTAGACCCCGCCGGGAAGGTGCGCTGGAGCTGGAACTCGCGCGGCAAGATCTCGCTCGGGGAGACCGGGCGCTGGTGGCGGAACGTGCTCAGCAACCCGCGCCGGCGCCTGCAGCGCGAGGCCTTCGACCCCGTCCACATCAACTCGATCGAGCCGCGCGGGGCCGGGGAAGTGGTCATCTCCACCCGCCACACCGACGCCGTCTACGGGATCGACCGCGCGAGCGGGGAGATCAGGTGGAAGCTGGGGGGCACTCGCACCGGCAAGTCGCTGCGGGTGGTGGGGGACCCGGCCACCAGGCCGCTCGGCGGCCAGCACGATGCGCGGATCGACCGCCGCGGCCGCCTCACCGTCTTCGACAACGGCAAGGACCGCCCGCGCCTGCCGCGCGTTGTCTTCTACCGGCTCGACCTGCAGCGGGGGCGGGCTGTCTACCGGGGCCAGCTCAACGACCCGCAGGTGCGACGCAGCCATTGCTGCGGATCGGCCCGCGAAACCAGCGACGGCGGCTGGCTGGTCAGCTGGGGCGACAACCCGCTGGTGACCGGCTTCGACCGGGAGGGGAGGATCGCGTTCCGCCTCCACCTTCCTGCCTCGACCTTCCGCGCCGTCCCCGTTCCCGAGGGGGCGACCAGCGTCAGCCGGCTGAGCAGGGGGATGGCGGCAATGCGCGCCGGCCGCGGACGATGACGCGAACTCTAACCCCCTGCCTCGCCTCTCTAAGCTAACCGGATGCCTGGGATGGAACGCCTCCGTGCAGTCGACCATCTCACCGGGCGGCTCTCGGAGGAATTCGAGGCGGCGCTGCTGGACGTCGACCCCGCCCGCGCCTACGAGGTCGCCCGCCGCGGCCTCGACCGCGGCGTCAGCCTCGCCTGCGTCTACGAGGAGGTGATCGCCCCGGCGCTCTGGAAGGTCGGCGAGCTCTGGGAAGAGGGGGCGATCTCGGTCGCCGACGAGCACCTGGCCACCGCGATGACCTACCGGATCATGGTCGGGCTCTACGCCTCGACCCTCGGCGCCGAGCCCGCCGCCGGCCGCGTCCTCCTCGCCGGGGTCGAGGGGGAGCAGCACGTGGTCGGCCTGCGGATGGCGGCCGACGTGCTCGAGATCGCCGGCTACGAGGCGGCCTACCTCGGCGCCGACGTCCCCACCGCCGACCTGCTGCGGACGATCGGGCAGATGAAGCCGGACCTGCTGGCGATCTCGGCGACGATGCCGTTCTCCGCCCACCCGCTCCGGCAGGCGGTCGCGGTGGTGCGGGAGGCCCACCCACATCTGCCGATCGTCGTCGGCGGCCAGGGCGCCAAGATCCACGACGAAGACGAGCGGACGATCTTCATCTCCGACCTCGACCAGCTGCTGGAGGCGGCTGAGGCGATGATCCCGGCCGCGGCGACGGCGGAGCGGGAGCGCTCGCAGCTGGGATTCCGGGAGATGCTGCTCCCCTTCGGGGTGGCGATCGAGGACGAGGACGCGCTGACCCGCTACCTCTCGGGGGTGACCGCCGACACCGCCGACTTCGCCCGCCGCCTCGCCCGCCAGGCGATCGCCTACCGCGACCTCGCCTACACCGACCCGCTCACCGGCCTCCCCAACCGGCGCGCCTTCGAGGACCGCGTCGCGGACCTGGGCGAGGGCGCCGGGCCGACGGCGCTGCTGATGGTCGACGTCGACTCCTTCAAGGCGATCAACGACTCCCGCGGCCACGAGGCGGGCGACCGGGTCCTGGCCCGCGTCGCC
>JALZHV010000293.1 GCA_030860625.1 Actinomycetota bacterium | reverse complement strand
GTGCGAGCCCGACCAGCACCACCCGCGCCTCCGGGTCGCCGAAGCCGGAGGCCGGCCGCGCCCAGTACTCCTGGCCGCGGTAGCGGCGCGGCGGGTTGGCCGCCTGCGCCTCGCGCCACTCGACCAGCCGCGGGCAGAGGCGGCAGCGGTGGACCTCCTCGGCCAGCTCCGCCAAGGCGCGGCGGCTGCCGGAACTCATAGGCTTGCGCTCGTCGTCATGGCACCGAACCGAATCATGCGCGACCGCTCGCTGCGCCGCGCCCTCATCGCCGGAGCCGCGGCCGCCCTGCTCGCCGTATCCCTCGTCGCCTGCGGCGGCGGCAGCAGCTCGACCACCGACAAGGAGGGGGACGTCCGGGTCCTCAACGAGATCCTCGCCCGCCAGCTGGCCGCGGTCGAGGCCTACGACCAGGCGCTGCCGGCGCTGCGCGGCGCCGACCTCACCCTCGCGCGCCGGTTCCGGGCCCAGGAACAGGAACACGTCAACGAGACGACGAAGACGCTGCGCGGGCTCGATGGCGAATCTGACCCGCCGCCGGAAACGATCGAGGCGCCGGAGCTGAAGACGCCGACCGAGGCGCTCGAGTTCCTCTACGAGCTCGAGAGCGCGACGCTCGACGCCGAGCTCAACGCCGTCTCCCGCCTGACCATCGCCTGGCCGCGGCCGGCGATCGCGGCGATGGCCGCCAACCAGGCGCAGCGGCTGGTCCTGATCCGCCGCGCCCTCGGCGCCGGCCCGCTCGAGTGGATCCCCGAGGCCTTCGAGACCGGCGAAGTGCCCGCCCCGGAGGAGATGATGGAGCCATGACCGGCCCCCTCTACGCGATCGGCCGCTTCTGCTCGCGCCACCACTATCCCGTCCTCGTCGCCTGGATCGTCCTCGCGCTCGGCCTGCTCGCGCTCGGCGCGGCGACCGGCAGCAAGACGAGCGAAAACCTCACCCTCCCGGGCACCGACTCGACCACGGCGACCGAACTGCTCGAAGACGACCTGCCCGAGCAGGCCTACGGCAGCAACCCGCTGGTCTTCCAAGCGCCGCGGGGGAAGCTGACCGAGCCCAAGTACGAGGCCGCGATCAATGAGGTGGTGAAGCGCCTCGACGCGCTCGGCGAGGTCAACTCCGCCGTCAACCCGCTCGGCAAAGAGGGCGCCGCCTTCCTCAGCAAAGACCAGACGATCGCCTACGTCCCGGTGGTCCTCGACGTCGGGCCGGGGGAAATCGACGAAGCCCAGGCGCAGCGCATCCTCGACGCGGCCGAGCCCGCCGAGGCGGCCGGGCTGGAGACCTCCGTCGGCAGCTACGTCGGCCAGCAGCTCTCCAAACCCGACACCGAGACCAGCGAGGCGATCGGCCTCGCCGCCGCGGTGATCATCCTGCTCTTCGCCTTCGGCACGGCGACGGCGATGATGCTGCCGATCGTCTCGGCGGTGCTGGGCCTGCTCTGCACGCTGATGATCATCCGCCTGCTCGAGCAGGTGCTGGACATCCCCGGGGTCGCCTCGACCCTGGCGACGATGATCGGCCTCGGCGTCGGCATCGACTACGCCCTCTTCATCGTCACCCGCCACAAACTGCAACTGAGCGAAGGGATGGAGATGCGCGAGTCGATCGCGCGGGCGACCGCGACCGCCGGCGGCGCCGTCGTCTTCGCCGGCTTCACGGTGGTGATCGCGCTCTGCTCGCTCGCCTTCGCGGGCATCCCGCTGGTCGCCACGCTCGGCTTCACCGCCGCGGTCGCGGTGGTGGTCGCGGTCGTCGCGGCGACGACGCTGCTGCCAGCGATGCTCGGCGCCCTCGGTCCCCGCATCGACTCGCTGCGGGTTCAGCTCGGCAAGACCCACCCCGACGACAAGCAGCCGCACGGCTGGCGCCGCTGGGCGGAGCGCGTCTCCGCCCGACCCGGCGCCGCGACCGTCGTCTCGCTGCTGGTCCTCGTCGTCTTGGCGCTGCCGATCTTCCAGCTCGAGCTGGGGCAGAACGACGTCAGCGCCCTGCCGGAGGACACCACCTCGCGCCAGGCCTACGACGCCCTGACCGAGGGCTTCGGCCCCGGGATCAACGGCCCGCTGCTGATCGCCTCCGAGTTCTCCTCCCCGGCGGAAGCCAAACAGGTGCTGCCGAAGCTGGAGAAAGCGATCGACAGCGCACCCGACGTCGCCGCCGTGGCCGAGCCGACTCTCGACAAGCAAGGCACGGCCGCCGTCTTCACGGTGATCGGGAAATCGAAGCCGTGGGCGGACGAGACGGTCGAGCTGGTCGAAGACCTGCGCGACACGGTCGTCCCCCGTGCCCTCGAGGGGACCAAGGCCGACGCCTACGTCGGCGGCCAGACCGCGGGCTACATCGACCTCGCCACCCAGATCGGCGAAAAGCTGCCGCTGATGATCGCGATCGTCGTCGCGCTCAGCTTCGTCGTCCTGCTCGTCGCCTTCCGCTCGCTGCTGGTCCCGATCAAGGCGGCGGCGATGAACCTGATCTCGGTCGCCGCCGCCTACGGCATCGTCACCGCCGTCTTCCAGTTCGGCTGGGGCGCCGGGCTGATCGGCCTCGACCACGCGATCCCGATCGTCAGCTTCGTGCCGCTGCTGATGTTCGCGATCCTCTTCGGGCTCTCGATGGACTACGAGGTGTTCCTGCTGACGCAGATGCGCGAACACTTCGAGCAGACCGGCGACGAGCGCCGGGCGGTGGTCGAAGGGCTCGCCAACACCGGCCGGGTGATCACCTCGGCGGCGGCGATCATGGTCTGCGTGTTCACCAGTTTCGTCCTCAGCGGCGACCCGCTCGTCAAGGAGTTCGGCGTCGGCCTCGCGGTGGCGATCGCGATCGACTCGACCCTGGTCCGCTGCCTGCTGGTGCCGGCGGTGATGGTCCTGCTCGGCAAGCGCGCCTGGTGGCTGCCGGGCTGGCTGGACCGGATCCTGCCCAAGGTCAGCATCGAGGGCGAGGAGTACTTCGCGAAGCGCGACGCGGAGAGGGCGCGGG
>JALZHV010000292.1 GCA_030860625.1 Actinomycetota bacterium | reverse complement strand
CGAGACCTTCCCCGCGACCAGCCGCCGCACCACCGTCAACCCTAGCCGCAGGATCCCGGCGCCGACGATCGCCAGCGCCAGCGGCAGCAGGTCCGGCTTATCGCCGGCCTCAATCGCGTTGACCGCCTTGCCGATCAACCACGGGATCAGCACCGTCATCCCCATCGCCGCCCAGGCGAAGATCAGCGACCCCCACAACTGCGCCCGATAGGGGCGCAGGAATCCCATCAAGCGGCGGTACGTTCGCACCGGCCTACTATACAAAGTGAAGTATTGGCTACAGCGGGGGAGAGATCTGTCTCCTGCTCCCTTATAGAGGCATCGTGGAACGCTGGGGAAAGAAGTTAGGCGCCTTCTTGGCGATCCCCGCTCTACTCGCTCTCTTCGCGGCTGCGGCCTACGCGATCGGCGACGCTGCGTTGGCGCCCGCGCCGACCCCGAAAGAGCCTGGGTTCATCGACACGATCCTCGGCAGCCGTGCCGTCGTAGCGGCAATCCGCCTCGCGATCGTCTCCGCGGCTGCCTTCGTGGTTCTTTCGGTGGTCGCCTTGGCGGCGAAGGGGCAGTGGCTGGTCCGGGTGGGGCCGGTTCAGGTGTCGGAGCGAGTGTCCGACCTCCGGGCAGAGAACCAGCGACTGCAAAAGCAACTCGAGGACAACAGGGCCATCATCGACGATCTCGAAGGGGAAGTTGCCGAATGTAATTGTCTGCTATACCGTGAGATGCAAGGCAGAGGAGGAACGGAATGAGGGAAGAGGAGATCCTCAGGCAGATAAAGAGGAACGAACGCGTGATTGAGCGCGCTCGGAAGGCCAAGGAGGAAATCGACCGCACGATCCGCGAGTCCGAGCGGCGGACCGAGGAGGCTCTGAACTTCCTTCGTCGCGCCGGCTACTACCTGCACTAGCTAAAGGCTTATTTCAACCGCGCCGCGGCCGCGGCGCTGGGGACTTTGCCCTCCTCGCACTTTTTCGCGCGGTGGCCGGGCGGCTGCTGGATCTCGAAGTTGGTGACGTCGTGGAACTGGGTCGTCATCCCGTTGTTCTGGGCGAGGTTGACGATCAGGCGGTAGAAGCCGGGGGGGAGGGCGTGGTAGTAGATCTCCGGCCGGGTGGCGGGTGAGTAGCTGCCGCCGGTGCCGATCCGCTCGGCGAGGACGCCGTTGGGGCCGGCGAACTTCGCGTAATCGAACGAGCGCCCGACCAGGCGGCCTTTGCCGAGTGGACTGTTGATCGCGTCCAGCAGTTTCTTCGGGTCGACGCAGTCGGGGACGCGGTTGAGGCTGAAGCGCAGGTGGCCCTGGCCCAGCTGCGGTTCGTCGCCGAGCTTGGTCGGCGCGAGCTGAAAGTTCTCCACCTCGACCTTGACCACGACCGCGTGGCTGATCTGGCGGGCGCCGTTGCGCGGGTTGACGATGTCCACCGCCGGCGCGCCCGGCACCTCCGAGGCTTCGGCCTCTTCGCTCTGCGAGCTCTCGGTGCCGCCGAAGAGGAGCGCGAGCGCCAGGGCCACGGCGGTCAGCGCCACGGCCGCCACGGTTGCGTTCCTTGCCCGCATCGGGCGGGAAGACTACGCGGATCGCGGGGCGCGCTGACCCTCTCGCTAACCTGCTCCGTTCGCGATGACCCCCGCCAACGAGCTCGCATACCGCATCGGCGCCGCCGCCCGCCAGTCGGCCAACTGGGTCCAGCTGCTCAAATTCGGCCTCGTCGGCGGCTCCGGCTACCTGATCAACCTCGCCGCCTTCGCCCTGCTGGCAAGCGGCCTGGACCTCGCGCCCATCCTCGCCGCGATCGGCGCCTTCACGGTCGCCGTCACCAACAACTTCCTCTGGAACCGCCACTGGACCTTCGGCCCCGGCGACGGCCTCGCCCACCTCCAAGCCGTCCGCTTCCTCACCGTCAGCCTCGCCTCCCTCGGTCTCAACCTCGCGGTACTGCAGCTCCTGCTGGCGTACTCCTCGGTGGGCGAGCTTCCCGCCCAGGCGATCGCCGTAGCCGTCGCGATGCCCTTCAACTTCCTGGGCAACCGTCTCTGGACCTTCGCCTGAGCCCTTCACGGCTCGGCTAGCCTTGAGTCGATGAGCGAGGGCAGGAGAAATTACGAGCCGCAGGCAATTGAGGCGGCGCGCCAGGAGGCGTGGCAGCAGCGGGGGGATTTCGACGCGCCGCAGCCCAAGGACGGGCAGGAGCGGGTGTATGTGAAGCCGTCGAGCCCGTTCACCTCGGGCAACCTCCACATGGGCCACGTCCGCGACTACTCGATCGGCGACGCCTACGCCCGCTTCCGCCGCGGCCGCGGCGACGCCGTCCTCTTCGGCTTCGGCTTCGACGCCTTCGGCCTGCCCGCCGAGCTGGCGGCGATCGAGCGCCAGATCCCGCCCGCCGACTGGGTCGAGCAGTGCGGGGAGCGGATGCTGGGGCAGATGAAGCGGCTCGGCTTCTCGTTCGACTACGACCGCGTCTTCTACAGCTCCGACGAGGCCCAGTACCGCTGGTCGCAGTGGCTCTTCGTCACCCTGCTCGAGCGCGACCTGATCTACCGGGCCGACGCCACCGTCGACTGGTGCGACACCTGCCAGACCACGCTCGCCTCGATCCAGGTCGAGGACGGCCGCTGCTGGCGCTGCCACAACGAGGTGCGGCTGATCCGGCGCCCGACCTGGTTCCTGCGGATCACCCCCTACCTGGAGGAGAACGACCGCAACACCGACAACCTTGCCCAGAGCGGCAAGTGGGACGACCTCTCGCTCGCCACCCAGCGCTACATCCTCGGCCGCTCCGACGGGGTCGAGCTCGACCTTGAGGGCGGCGACGGCCGCTCGCTGACCGTCTTCACGCCGCACCGCAAGGCCGCCGCCCTGGCCAGCTTCGTCCTGCTCTCGCCCCGCCACCCGCAGGTAGACGAGTGGGCGACCGAGCCGGGGGCGCGCGAGGAGCTGGAGCGGATGCGCTCGGGCGGCTGGGACCGCAGCGCCCGCGACGCCCGCTCGG
>JALZHV010000291.1 GCA_030860625.1 Actinomycetota bacterium | reverse complement strand
CCTTTCTGAAGATGCGTCTCTCGGCAGGGCGCCACCGCGGCGAGCGCTTCGGCGTCTACCGGGGTCACTTCCGGCTTCCCGCCTGCCCTACCGTCTTCGACGAAACTTGAAGAGATCAGACGATCCGGCGCGGGCCTTCGACGGCCTGGCCGATCCGCCTCGCCTCGGAGTAGTGCGCGCGGAGCAGTGACAGCGCCGCCTCTTCGTCGGCCGCGGGAACCACGGCGCAGAAGCCGCAACCCATGTTGAAGACCTCGCGCATCTCCTCGTCGGAGACTTCGCCGCGCTCCTGGATCAGCTCGAAGATCGGGGGAGCGGGGAGCGGGTCGTCGATCTCGTAGCCGACCTCGGCGGCGAGGCGGAGCAGGTTCTTGGTGCCGCCGGAAGTGATGTGGGCGAGGCCGCGGACGTCGACCTCGGAGCGGAGCAGCTCGACGACCGGCTTGACGTAGATCTCGGTCGGCTCGAGCAGGACGTCGCCGAGTGGGCGGCCGAGGCGTTCGTCGTCTAGCGGGATGTCGCTGAGGGCCGTGCGGGCGAGCGTGTAGCCGTTGGAGTGGATGCCGCTGGAGGGGAGGCCGATGACGACGTCGCCGGGCTGCACCGCCGAGCCGTCGACGATCGCGTCGAGGGCGACGAGTCCGAAGCAGGCGCCGGAGACGTCGACGCCGCGGACCAGGTTGCCGAGTTGCGCGAGCTCCCCGCCGGGGATCTCAACTCCCGCCAGTTCCGCCCCGCGCGCGAGACCGACGCCGATTTCCTCGCAGACCGCCGGATCGGCCTTCTCGATCGCGATGTAGTCGAGCATCGCCAGCGGTTCGGCGCCGACGCAGATCACGTCGTTGACGTTCATTGCCACGCAGTCGATCCCGACCGTGTCGTAGCGCCCGAGCTCCTCGGCGACCACCAGCTTCGTCCCCACCCCGTCGGTGGAGAGCGCGATCCCCGTCCGCTCGTCGATCTTGATCACGCTCGCGTAGTGCCCGGGCAGCGGCACCTGCGCCGAGGGCCGGCCGAGCTTGATCGCCCCCAGCGCCCGGACCAGGCCGGCCACGGCGGAATCGGCCGCCCCCTGGTCGACCCCGGCCTTCGCGTACGCATCGCTCACCTGCGCGATTCTCGCAGTCGCTTCGGAAGGTCGCGCGCCGGCTCAAAGGAGTATTCGCGGCCCAACTTGCGCCGCGTTAGAAGTTCGCGCTCCACTAGAGCAGATAGGTCAGAGCGCGCGGTCTCGTGAGTGACCCGGTGTATGTCGGCATGGCCCTTCAGCGAATAGGAGCGGTCAGGATGTCGTAGAGCGTCGGACAGCAGCGACAGCTGTCGGTGGTTGAAGTGCTCAGTGCCGTGAATCAGATCCTCCACCTCGCGAATCTCGGCCATCTTCCGCTTTAGGTAGAGGTGAAGCTCATCGACAGCCTTCTCGATAACCGCTAGCTGGTGGATCAGGAAATAGGTCGTATCTCCAGCATCGGTCTCCGTTTCCAAGAAGGCTCGGCTGTATTGCGCCGGAGCGCTACGCAGGATCCGAGAGATCGGCAGGTACTCGACCAACCAATAGCCCCGAGTACGCATCAGCCAATAGAAGAGGATCCGCGCCGTCCGGCCATTTCCATCCTCAAAGGGATGGTCGTAGGCCAACCAGAAATGGAGCAGGATCGCTCTTAGCACTGGATGGATGAACTGATCTCCATCGTCCCCTTCGTTGGCAAAAGCGCAGAGAAGCTCCATTCGCTCTGGTAATTGGTCTGCGGGCGGTGGACTGTGCACCCGCCGCCCGTCATCCCGGTCGTAGACGGCCACGCGATCCTCTCCGGCATGCTGTAGTCGTCCTGCTGCATCTGGGTTCTTGAGCGTGCCATCGGTGACGACTCGGTGAAGCTCCATGACGAGTTCTGGGGTGAGGGTGTCGCCCATCTCGCTGCGCATGAACTGGAGCGCCTTGTAGTTGTTCAGGATCATCCGCTCACTGCGATCCCTGGGCTCGCGACCACTCCGAAGAAGTTCCTTTGCGACCGTCCGAGAGGTAGTAGCGCCCTCCAACTGGCTTGACCGGATCGCCTCCTCCATCAAGGAATTGACCAGGTAGCGCTGACTCGCTTGGCCGCCCGAGGTGACTACCTCGTCCATCGCGATTTCGCCACTGCAGCGTTGATCGATTCTATGAAGGCTCCGAAGCACCGAATCCGGCAACGAGTAGTACCGAAAAGGTTCTCCGTCCTGGTAGTTCGGCGACTCTGAGGTCCAACTACGAAGAGGAAGGTCTCGCAGGCCAGAACGACGTTCAAGCTTGATCTTGAACCACCACTCTTCGGCGGTAAGGCCAGCAGGAGGCTTGAGCCGTCGAAGCTTGTTCCAGTGGAGGTATCTGTCGAGAGAACGGGGATCGGGAGGAGCCTGGAGAACGTCCAGCGCTCTAGTCCATCGAAGTCCTCCTAGATCCTCCTCCTGTGGAGCTTGCTCCAAATACATGTCTCATCCAAATCTATCCAAATTCATCCAGAGACTTGGAAGTATATCCAGATTAAGAGAGAGGCTTGGATAAGCGCCTGAGGACCTCGGTTGCCAAAGCGAGCCGGTAGGCCGCGTACGGCCAGAGGGCGCGGTCGCGCTCGACCAGCTGGATCAGGCGCTGGGAGGCGAGGGTGGAGGCGAAGGAGGCGGCGACGCCGAGGGTGAGGGAGCGGCGCAGCTCGGGGGTGGTGCCGCGCTTGGCGAGGCGGGCGCCCTTGAGGGCGGTGGCGCCGACGATGATCGGCAGGGCGATCGTGCGGGAGAGCAGGTTGGCCTGGTCGCGGGAGAAGCGGCGCCAGCGGGCGGCGGCGAGGGTGATGCCGTTGCGGGAGACCCCCGGCGCCAGCGCCGCCGCTTGGGCGATTCCGAGGGCCAGGCCGTCGGCGGGAGTCGCTTCGCCGCGGCCGCGCCGCTGCGGCTTCGTGTCCGCGGCGAGCATTGCCGCCGCGCCCGCCAGGAGGCCGTAGGCGGTCGCCCGCGGCCCCCCGA
>JALZHV010000001.1:20196-24301 GCA_030860625.1 Actinomycetota bacterium | reverse complement strand
CCGGCGCGGTCGCCCGCGCCGGGAGCCGACCAGGGCCGGTGGGGCGGGAACACCTCTACGAGTCCACCCTCGCCGAGGACGCGCGGGTCGGCGCCGCCCTGCGGGCCACCGAGCCGCTCGATCGCGAGCACCGGCAGGCGCGGGAGGGCCGGCACTCCTCCCGGCTGCTGACGATGTTCCGCGTCCCCCGGCCGACCCGGACCATCCGCCTGGGGGCGAAGCCCCGGACGGAGCCCGGACGATGACGCTCCTTGCCGCCGGCTCGTCCTCCGCCGGCTCCCCCTGGGACGGCGATCCGCGAGACGAGGCCCCGCTGGACCGGGTGCTGCGGGCGCTCGGCCACCCGGTCCGCCGGCGGATCCTCCGCTCCCTGGTCGACCGCGACGGCAGCGCCAGCACCCTCTCGCGGGAGTTCCACATGGACCTCGGGGTGGTGTCCTACCACCTGAACCAGGTCCTCGCCAAGGAGTGCGGGATCGTCGAGCTGGTCAAGACCTTGCCGCGCCGCGGCGCGATCGAGAAGTTCTATGGCCTCAGGTTCGACGCCCTGACGGCGTTCAGCCCCGGCGAGAAAGAAGAGCCGCGGGGGCTGCGGGTGATGTCCCTGGAGGAGTGCTTCATCGTCGCCGTCGCGGCGATGGACGCCAACGCGTTCCAGCGGCTCGAGGGCAGCGCTTGGGAATGGTTCCCGGCCGTGGTCGACCCCGCGGGGTGGGAGGAGATCCGCAAGGCGAGGGAAGCCTTCAACGAGCGGGTCGAAGCGGCGGTGAAGAAGAGCCGGGGGAAGACCGCCGGCTCCCTGAAAGAGGTCGTGGTCGGCGCGGCGGCCTTTCCCGCCGTCTCCCTCAACAGGTCATGAGCATCACGATCTCCCGGGACGAGCGCGACGCGCTCTACGACCGCATCGTCATCTGCCTGACCAGGATCGACGACGTCTACCGCGCCGTCGAGGAGGGGGACTGGCCGGAGGCGCAGAGCCTGAGCGAGGAGTTCTCGGACCTGCTCCGGCTCGTCTGCAGCGACCTCGGCTGGGGCGAGGGGACGAAGGACTCCTACACCCTGCAGACGCCCCCCGAGGTCCTGCGCCGAGCCCTCGAAAGCCTCCAGGAGCTGGCGGGCAAAGACCGCGCCCACTTCGAAGGCGAGCGCGACAAGCTCAGCGAAGACGTGGACGACAGCCGCCACCTGGAGGAGACCTGCGCCCGGATCCTCGGCGGGCTGTGACCAGGCCGGGAGGGCGTTCTTTTCAAGGTCGCCCTCTCTTCTGCAGCTGACGGCGGATACGGGTTAGCTCCGGGCCTCGCAGCTGCCCCCGCCCGCGGGCCGTCTCGATCGCCTGGCGCAGCAGGTCGGTGCGCAGGCCCGACTCGATGCCGTCGACGATCGCCCGCTGTGGGGTGACGATCGGGATCCCCTCGTAGAGGGTCCTCTCCCCCTTCTCCAGGTCGCGCTGGTGGAGGGCGTAGAGACGCGGCACCTGCTTCTGCAGCCGGTAGGTCGTCGGGATGGTGATGTGGATCTGCGCCGGATTGACGTCGCAGAGTTCGTAAAGGTCGAGGGCGGTGTCGTGAGAGAGGACGCCTCTCCGGTCGGCCCACATCGTCGCCTGGGCCAGCTGCCCGAGCGCGGGCCTAGAGTCCAGGAGCGGGAAGCGATAGACCCCGCGGGCCACGCGCTCGATCGTCCCCCGCCGCTCCATGTCGACCAGGCGGTGGGGATCGACCCCCGCCTCGCGGGCGTCGGCGGTGGCCACCAGGCCTTGCTGTTCGGCTGCGATCAGCGCGAGCTTGTGGAAGTTCTTACCGGGCATGATTGAAGAGTTGCATTTTGCAACGTTTCAAGTGCCGAGTCAAGCATCAGAGCGCAGCCGGCTCCTCGGCTGACTGTGAGCAGGCCGGGAGGGCGTTGTTCCCCAAGAAGCTTTGGTTGCGTCCCTCCTATCCCAAGGAGAACGCCTTAACCCTTGGTAGCGGCGCCTCCATCCCAAAGATCCGAGGGATAGATAGAGGCTGGTTCAACATTCGTCCGCAGTGGGCCTCTTCAGCGCTAGGGTTCGCCCTATGCCGATGTTCATCGTGCGCTTCAGGGGCCTGATCTTCAAATCCCACCTCGAGAGCCTCGACAGGGCCGGGCTCGTCCTGAAGGGCAGCGAACCCTCGCCGGACAGCATCTTCGGCGAGACGATCCACTCCGTCGCCATCGAGGCCGCCTCCGAAGAAGAGGCGCTGGAAACCGTCGAACGGACGATCGGCATCGACTCGGTCAACTTCTCGGATTGGGAAGCCGGACCGGACGAGTCGGCCGGCGGCTGACTACCCCTCGCCGTCGTCCTGGTCGCTCTCCTCGACCTCGTCGCTCTCCTCGGGCCTATCTTCGATCGGGAAGCCCGACAGCAGATCGAGGCCCTCGCTGGCGAACAGTTCTTCCTCGACCCGTTGGAGGTCTGCGAACGAGTCCTTGGATACACGGAACCCGTCCGGCAGTTTTATCGACTTCATCTCACTACCCTCCTCGCAAGCTCGTAGACCTCCGGGTGGAGCCACGGGGGTCTTCCCGTCTTTTCTTGATGTCTCCAGGCCATCAGAATCGCGTAAACCTCGGCAACAACCTCATGCGTATATTCGTGACGACGGTAGCCTCCCTGTCGGATGGTTCGGACAAAACCTTCCGTCAGTAGCTTGAGGTAATGCGCGCCAGCTGCAATGTCCTCCCTCCCTATGCGATCGAAGGAGAGCGCATGGCCCCACTCATGCCAGGCCGCACGGGAGAGGCGGTAGGCAAGGGTTGGGTCGTCGAGCCCCTCAAGAGCGTGATGGCTTTCATTGATCAAAGTCAGACGCAGATCTGGAACCCATATCCCCAGGGCGGCATTAGCGCGGGCAACCTCGCCCGTTGGGAGCGAGGCATTGCCCGCGGAGTGGAGCAACTCGTCCACGTACGTCCCAAGCGCGCGATCACAGACCTGCCACCGATCGGCTCCGATCTCCTTTAGGAGGTCGCGGTCTCGGCGGGGCAGCTCCCGCCACGCCTGCCGAACGATTTCGTCTGCCTTGATCGCCATGCGCCGGCGACGCTACGTCGGCGCAACGCACGTGTGGTGCGCATTACGTCAGAGCTCTGAGTTAAAAGTGAAACGTCTTTGAAGAGTGGCCGCTACTCCTCTTCCTGAAAAGCCTCCTCGTGCCTGTCTTCGAGCGGGAATCCTTTGAGCAGCTCGAGCCCCTCGCTGGCGAACAGTTCTTCGTCGCGTCGACGAACGTCTGCCATCGTCATGCCCTCGGGCAGGAAGTACCCGGCCCACCGCCTCACTGATTCCATCCCACTGTCCTCCTCACAAGCTCGTGATCTCGTGCGCGTATTCGCGACGACGATACCTCTTGCCTCAGACAAAACCTTCCGGCCGCAACTCGAGCCAATGCGCACCAGCCGCTTTGGGCCACGAGGAGCGATTCCGGGCGAGGAAGAGGCTGGGCCGGTGGCCTCGCGCTCCTCCGGCGAACGGATGGCCGTCTCCGGCGAGGAACCCATCCCACGACGGTAGGGCTGACCGGCTTCGAGCGCCGAGGGCGAGGAAGGATCGGGGTCCCGGATCCGAGGAGACGCCCTCTCAGCCCTCGAGCCGGACTAGCCGCTACTCCTCCTCCTGAGGAGGCTCCTCCTCCTGGCTTTCCTCGTCCTCGAAGCCCGACAGCAGATCGATGCCCTCGGTGGCCAACAGTTCTTCTTCGCACCGTTGTACGTCTGCGGACGTCATGCCCTCCGGTATGCGGTAGCCACCCCACTGCTTTAGTGAATCCATCCCACTGCCCTCCTCATAAGCTCGTAGACCTCCGGGTGAAGCCAGGGGGGTCTTCCAGTCTTTCCCTTGCGTCGCCGGACCATCAGCATCGCGTAAATGTCGGCGACGATCTCGTGCGTGTATTCACGACGACGATACCTCTCGTATCGGACAAAACCTTTCGGCAGCAATCCAGCGTAGCGCACGCCGGCCACGATGTCCTCCTCCTCTATGCGATCAAAGGAGAGTGCATGTCCCCACTCGTGCCAAGCCACATAGGACCGACGATGAACAAGGCTCGGCTCATCGAGTCCCTCAAGAGTCGGG
>JALZHV010000001.1:0-20186 GCA_030860625.1 Actinomycetota bacterium | reverse complement strand
GGGTGGTTCTCGTTGATTAAGACCACGCGCAGCTCTGGCGCCCAAAGCCCCACGGCCGCATTGATCCAAGCAACCTCGGCCGCCAAGAGCGACCCGCTGCCTGCAGAGCGGAGCAGCTCGTCCACGTGCGTCCCAAGCGCGCGATCACAGACCTGCCACCGATCGGCTCCGATCTCCTTTAGGAGGTCGCGGTCTCGGCGGGGCAGCTCCAGCCACGCTCGCCGAACGATTTCCTCCGCCTTGATCGCCATGCGCCGGCGACGCTACGTCGGCGCGGCGCGCGTGTGGTGCGCATAACGTCAGGAATCTGGGAAGGCAGTGAAACAACTTTGATCCTTGGTCGAGCTCACGCCGCGCCGGAACGGGGAAGACTGGGTGCGGCTGACGCTGTGACCACCGCTGGGTGCTCTGACCCGGTCTGGAGCCACATGGAACTGTTCTCTAAGTGCACAGTACGTCCACCCAAGTTTTTGCCACTGTTTTAACTTCCTTGGTGGATCGCTGGTATGCCAGTATGGCCCCGTTCTTAGGGTTGACCTCAAGGTCACCTGAAAAATCAAGGGGGAAGATTGTGTCTAGTGGCAAGTCTCGGCATTCGAATGAGAGCTATCGTCGCGCGCTGGCTGAGCGGATGCGCGAGGGGGCCGGTGAGCTCGAGCAGCTGATCCTGGACCGGATCTGCGCGCTCGAGGAGGAGGCCGGTCACCAGGGGCACGAACGGCTGCACGGGCTGCGGAAGGTGATCCGGCCGGCGCTGGAATACGGGTTCGCCGCGATCGAGCAGGGAGAGAGGCACCGTCCTCCGCCCCCTCCCGAGGTCCTCGCCCACGCTCGGAACGCCGCTTGGAGCTCCGTCGACTTGAAAAGGCTGGTGCGCAGATACCAGACGAGCCACATGGTCTTTGCCACGTACCTGCTGAAGGAAGGCGCCGGCGGTGGAGGCCATCCCAAGGGATCCGCCCTGTGTGAAGTCGCCCAATCGCACACCTTGGCTTTCGAACACCTGCTAGATGCGTTCGAGGAGGAGTTCCAGCGCGAGAATGAGAAGCGGACCTGCTCCCCTGAAGCTCGGCGCCTGGAGCGGGTAAAGGGTCTGCTGTCGGCCGAATTGCAGGAGGCGCCGGACCTCTCCTACGACTTCAGCAAGCATCACATCGGCCTCGTCGGGTCCGGTGAGGGAGCTGCCGAGGCAGCCCGCGCCCTCGCCCGCGAGTTCGAAGGAGAATTGCTGCTGGTCCAGCCCTCTCCCGGGAGGGTCTGGGCCTGGATCGGGAATCTCGCGGTGAAACCCGTGGCAGCGGCCGGACCCCTGCTGCGTTCTGAGCTACCGCCCACCGGTCGCCTCGCCCTTGGCGAGCCGTCGTCGGGCCTCGAGGGGTGGCGCATGTCTCACCAGCAGGCAGAAGCAGCTTTCGCGGTTGCAGCCCCAGGAAAGCGGAACCTGGTCCTCTACGCCGATGTGGCAGTCGTGGCCCCAAGAGCAGACAATGACGTTCTCGAGTCCTTCCTATATGAGCGTTATCTAGCGCCCTTGGAGAAAGGTAGTGACGACGGCAAGATTCTCCGCGACACGCTGAAGGCTTACTTTGCCGCCGGCTGGAATGGAGAGGCTGCAGGGCGCGTCCTGGGAGTGAGCCGTCAAACGGTTAAGCAGCGCATTGAAGTTGTTGAAGCTCGCCTTGGTCAGTCCTTACCTTCCGGTGCTTTCAATCTTCAAGCCGCACTTTTTCTTAAGGATCTTGACGAATGTCAGGTTGGAGCCGGGTAGGCTAGGCGCAAGTCATTAGCTATTCCCGAGCCGGTTGAAACACTCCCTTAAAGGCAGGGAAAGGCCCTGCCGTTTTATGGAAGGAGTTACTTATGGTAGAAACGCTTCGGCCAAAGGGGCGGGCCCGAGTCGGACTGGCAGCTATCGCTGCTGTGGCGGCCGTCTTGGTGACCGTGAGCCTCATGGCTGCCCCTACCGCACAGGCGGACAGCATTTCGACCTTCTGCTCGGGGTGGCGTGCGCCGTACGGACAGTCCGGTGACCGCTGTGATCAGAGCCCGGCCTATGCCGCCCCTTACGTTGGATTTCGGGTTTACACGAAAGAACGGGCGGGGTGTGTGCGTGGTCTTGGCTACTACGGGGAGCCTGTGACTAGCTGGGTGTGTGCTCCTAGGGAATCGGAAGCCCGCGTTGGTGTCCCGAACACCGGAGGCTTCTACCGGGGCTCGCTACGCAACAACAATACGAATTACCCGGGCTACTTCTACGGGATGACTATTTGCTGCTACGGGCCTGAAGGCTAAGAGAAACGTGCAGCGGTTCCTCAGTAGAGCAGGCTGGCCTTTTGTGGCTGGCCTGCTCTTTTTGTTTATTGCAGTGGGGGCCATTCTTCTACAGAAGGACAGCCCACCCAATAGGTCATCCGACACTACGGTTCTTCACGAGAAAAAGTCTCCCTCGAGCTTCAAGCGAGACTTTTCACTTTTCAGGAGTACTCCGGAGTTTGTGCCTCTCGCCCTGAGGGAGCAGCTTCGCCTTTCTCAGGGACAACGCTACTGGCAGCGATCACAGCGACTGTCTAGCGTTCCAGTGCCAACCTGGGTACTGCCGGGATCAGTTACCACCTGCCTCGTGGCCAGAGACCCCGAGGGACTAGCGAGTGGATCTACTTGCTCGCGGAATGATCGAGTGCTGGACCACGGGCTGGTCCTCTCATTTCTGGCCGGCTCGCCAAGTGCGCAGCCTCCGGGCACGAGAAGAATCGTGCTGGGACTTGTTCCAGACGTTGCCCGCAAGGTGCTAATCCGCACTCTTGGACATGCACCTGCCCTGGTACCTGTTAAGAGAAACAGCTTCTTTCTTCTCGATGGCGTGAACAACCCGCCAGAGAGC
This sequence comes from Actinomycetota bacterium, assembly GCA_030860625.1. Classification (GTDB taxonomy): domain Bacteria; phylum Actinomycetota; class Thermoleophilia; order Solirubrobacterales; family 70-9; genus VAYN01. The sequence continues at coordinate 17,305 of JALZHV010000001.1, read as the reverse complement.
ACTGAGCTCAAGCCCTAGCTACGGCCGGGGCTGTTCGAAGGTGTGCTGGTACTGCGTGGCGGGGCCGCTGCCGTAGATCGGTTTGAACGGAGCCTGCTGCTTGCAGGGCGGGGCGGGGACCGTGGCGGTGCTGGGCTGCTCAGCGAAGGCGTATTTCTGGATCCGTTCGAACAGATCTTGGGCGGTTTCTTCTCGCGTTTTAGTTATCGGCGTAACTCGTTCCTGGAAATCGGGGTCTTTGGCCGTTTCGGGATCGAGCGTGGCAACGATGCCCGAGGCGCACCAGCTGGCATCGAAGCTCGGCAGCCCGGAAGCCAGGTCTTTGGCCCACTCCGGCGGGCTGTAGGCGCTGGAGCGGTTGGTGTTCAGCCTGCTCGGATAGGCAGCAACAGACTCGGGATTGAGCGGTCCCATCGCGCGGAGGTAGTGAAGGTTTTCGCCTTTCTCGTTTTCCACGGGGGAAATAGCCTGGCTGGCACCCGTGATGTTGCCGAACACCGCGGGAACCTCGCGTTTGTACAGCTTCAAGCCGACCAGGATCGGGTTGAGGTTGCGGAGGAACGGGTCGACCGCCCGCAGCAGCGGCGGGAACTCGTCGCGGAAGATCTGGCGCAGGGCCGGGAAGCCGGTCGGCGCCAGTTTGATCACCGGGCGCAGGCCTTCGAAGAAGGCTTTCGCTTCCGGCGCGAGTTTCGAGAGGGAGATCAGGGTCGGCGAGAGCTCTTCGGCCGCCGGCACCAGCTGGACCATCAGCGGGTTGGCCTTCAGGGAGAAGCCTTCGAGGCGATCGAGGGTGAGGCGGGACTCGTCGAGGAAGGTGGGGAAGGCGCGGAAGAGAGCTTCGATGTCCCGGTTGCGGCGGGCGGTGGTCTGGAATACGGCGTTGGAGCTCTGGATCAGGTTGCCGAGCTCCCCCTGGCGGCCGCGGAGGGCGCGGAAGGTGGTGGCGCCGTTGCGGAAGAGCTGCCCGACCGCGAGGCGCTGGGTGTCCAGGGTGCGGAAGAGCTGGTCGAACTCGGTGAGGGTGGGTTCGAGGCTGCCGAGCGCGTAGGAGAGGCTCTGGCCCTGGCCGTTGATCGCGACCGCGGCTTCCTGCATCCATTCCTGGAAGGCGACGCGGGTCTCGGGGTCGAAGGCGCGGAAGATCTCGTCGAGCTGGACCGACTGGGCGATATTGGCCTTGGGCAGGGTGCCGCCGTCCTCGAGCTCGGCGTCCCCTTCCGAGCCGGGGGTGAGTTCGATGTAGGTCTCGCCGAGGAGGGTTTTGGTGCGGAGGATCGCCCGGGTCGACTCCGGCAGGGGCGCGTACTGGGCGTCGATCGCGGTGACGGCCAGGGCTTCATCGCCCTCGGGGCTGAGCTCGATCCGCTGGACTTTGCCGACGTTGACGCCGGAGATGCGGACGTCCGACTGTTCGGCCAGCTGGGTGGCCTCGGTGAAGGGGATCTTGACCTCGTAGGTCTTGGCGCGGAACGGGGTCGGGCCGCCGAAGGTGACCCAGAGGAAGAGCAGGATCCCGAAGCAGGACAGCGCGAAGCCGGTGATGACCAGGAGTTGCGTGGTGCTGGGGGCGCGCTTGCTCATAGGGTGGCGTTTGGTCCGCAGACGGTCGTGCCTTCTTCGCCTTTACCCACGAACGGAGGTAGTTCTTTGGGTCGCGGCACTCCCGAGACTTCCAACAGAGTTTTCAGGAAGGGTTTGGTGAGCGCGAATTTGTAAGCGAGGTTGGCTGCGTTGCAACTCACCATCACCAAGCCGCGCTGAACGGGTCCGTGAGCGTCCTGCAGGTTGTAGCTCGCGTTGTAGTTGTGGTTGAGCCAGGGCAGGTAGAAGAGGTAGCTCGTGCCCGATCCTTTCGGATCGTAGGAGAGCTCGTTGAGGAAGGAGTTGAAGCCGCGCAGCGAGTTGCCGAAGTTGCGCACGGTCTTTTCGAACGGTTCCGCCGCTTCGGCGCCGTGGGTGAGGAGCGGCCGGATTTCGCGGGTGAAGGGCCGGATCTGGTCGCGGATCGGCGGCGTCGTTTCGCGGAAGAGGCGTTCGGTCGAGCGGAAGGCCGGGGTCAGCGCCTGCGCCTGCGGGATCAGCCTGATCAGGGTCGGGTAGGCCGCCTGGGAGAAGCGGTTGGAACTGGCGAGGCCGGCGCGGGCCGCCTGCAGGGCGGAGGGGAATTCCTCGAAGGCGGCCTGGACGGATTCCTGCTGGTTGGCGAAGTTGCCGAGGGCCGAGCGCGAGGAGGTGACGAACTGTTCGATCGCGGCGTCGTGGCGGCCGAGTTCGTTGGTCAGCTCCTGGAAGTTGTGGATGACGCGGGAGAGGGCGACCCGCCGCTGGGCGACCGCGCGGTTGAGCTTGGCGGTGTAATGGACGAAGGGCTGGAAGCGCCGGAGGGCGTTGCCGAGCTGCTTGCCGCGGCCGCCGATGCCCTGGGCGCCGCCGGCGACGAGGAGCTGGATGTACTGGCGGGTGTCGGCGTCCAGCGTGGCGAGGAAGGCGTCGAGGTTGGTGTTCGACTGGGTCTGCGCGAGCGAGAAGTGGGCGCCGTCCTCGACGTGCTTCTTGCCCGAGCCGGGGTCGATCTCGACGGTCATGTCGTTGAGGTTGGTTTTCGGCCGCAGCAGGAACTCGGCGTTGGGGTGGATCAGTTCCATGTACTCGGGCTGGATGTCCATGCCGACGACGGCGTGCCCGTCTTCGAGCTCGACCGAGGAGACCTTGCCGATTTCGATGCCGGCGATGACGACCTGCTGCCCCTGACCCGGCGTCACCGCCTGGGCGGTCGAGAACTCGGCGGAGATGTGGTCGAATTCTTCGCCGACCACCGGCAGCCAGGCCGGCAGCGAGGCTTTCTGCTGGGTGAAGATGCCGAGCGTCATCGCGATGCCGGCGATCGCGAGGAGGAAGATCGCGATCGTGTCCTTGCGGTGGCCGCGCGCCTGCCGCGTCAACCAGTTACGGAAGTGGGTCCAGCGGCTGACGCTGTTCGTCGGCTCGCTCATGGAGTCACCGTCGTGAGGGAAGAGGGGGCGACCTCTGAGAGCGGGCCGTTGATGTCCGGAGGCTCGTTCGTGTAGCAGCGCACGGCGGGTTTCAGAGGAGGCTTGGCTCCCAGCTTGGGCTGGATGCCTTGCGGGATTTCGATGGTGTTGGCGAAGTGCCTCGTCTCGCTCGGCAGAGCTCCAGAATCAGGATTGTTTTCCTGCACGAGTTGCGGGCCGCCACCGCCCTGGAGGCGGAAGTAGGGCCCGTTGCCGTCGAAGTTCTGCGCCTGCCCGGCGAAGTTGACGAGGTTGTAGAGGAACTCGCGGTAGTTGGGGCCGCCGGTGCTGAACTGGTCTTCGACCACCTGGTTGGCGGTCGGGACCATGACTTTGGTGGTGCAGACGCTGAGCTGGTTGAGCTGGGGCAGGGTGTTGGCCTTGCTGACCTGGGCGGCGCGGGTGAGGGGCGGGGTCGATTCCTGCAGCAGCCTGACCACGCCGCCCGCCTCGCGGCCGGAGAGGAGCGGGCGGACCTGGGCGAGGAACGGTTTGGAGGCGTCGATCAGGCCCGGCAGCTGCGCCACCGCCGGCTCAAGCTCGATCGCGTAGGTGCGGAGCGGCGGCAGGGTGCGGTTGAGGCTGACGAGCGAGGTCTGGGTGACCCGCAGGGTCGGCGCCAGGAGGCGGATCGTCGCCTGCAGGTTGGCCGACTGGTTGGCGAGGGCGCCGGTGAAGACGTTGAAGTTCTCGATCAGGCCCTGCAGGTCCCGCTGACGGTTGGCGAAGGCGCCGAAGGCGCGGCCGGCGCCGGCGACCAGGCGGGAGAGGTCCCGCTGCTCGGTGCCGAGCAGCGCGTTGGTGACCTGGGCGCTGTATTTGCCGGCTTCGCCGCCGTAGCGGAAGGCGCCGTTCAGCGCTTCGGCCCCGGTCTTGCCTTTGACCTCGGGCAGCTGGGTCAGGTCTTCCTCCGCGGTCGGCTCGTGGGTGAGGGCTTCGCCGTAGCTCTCGAGCAGGCGGCTGAGGTCGGCGCGGACGGGCGACTGCAGCGCGGTGAGGATTTCGTCGAGCTGGACCGCGGTCGAGGTGCGGGTGACCGGGATCGTCTCGCCGCTGTCCATCTCCGGGGCGCTGGGGCTGCCGGGGTCGAGTTCGATGAAGAAGTTCCCCTCGAGGAAGATCCGCGGGCGGATCGCGGCGAAGGCGTCGTCGTGGATCGGCCGGCCGGAGGAGGCGACGGTGAAGGTGACCTTGGTGTTGTTCCCGTCGCGCTCGGTGCCGACGACTTTGCCGACGTCGACGCCGGCGATGCGGATCGGCGAGTTGACCGCGATGTTGGCCGAGTTAGAGAAGGTCGCGTTGAGTTCGTAGCCGCGGCTGGTGAAGGGGACGTGTTTGGTGAAGGCCAGGTAAGGCCCGATCGTGAAGATGAGGATGAAGATGATCGCGATCGTGACGTTGCTGGGGCGCCAGCTGAAGCGCCCGCCCTTGGCCGCGATCGCTCGCCTGTCGCGCTCGGGGAGGCGGCTCATTTGCTCACCTGCCCTTCGGTGGTGGTGTCGAAGACCTCTGGGGCATTACCGATGATGGTCCTTCCAGCCACGTACACCTCGTTCCCGGCTTCACAGACTTCGTCCTGCCCAGGAGCTGCCGTTTTCGGATAGGGGTTGTAGTGGAGACGGTTCGATTTCGAAGGACCACTCGCCGGGCTCGAAGAAGGACCGCTCTCCGCATTCGGACCGGTCGGAGGAGCAAAGGAGATGAAGTTCAACCAGCGGGTACCGGGGCCCCCGCCGCTCGTCGACAGAACGAGGTTCCTGAAGGTGAGGGTCCAGTAGTTGCAGACGGTCTGGCTCGGGACGATGTAGCGGAGCGACGGTTTCAGCAGCCGGTTGGTGTCGGTCAGCAGCTCGAGGCCGTTGAAGACGCCGGGCGCCTCCTTGAAGTCGACCAGCGCCTGCGCGGTCGGCTCGAGCTGGGCGTTGAGGACCGGCGAGGAGTTGAGGACCGGGATGCCGGCGTGGAGCGAATCGGCGATCACCGGCGAGGTCTCGGCCAGCGCCCGCACACCCGGGCGCAGGGCGGTGAAGAAGCGGGCCGAGTTCTCGAGGAAGGGCCGCACCGCCGGCAGGGCTTGGTTGACCTCGTCGAGGGTTTCCGGACTGCGTTCGATCGTTTCCTGGATGTAGGGGCGGGAGACGCGGGCGAAGGCAGCGAAGGTGAGGTCGAGGGCGACGAACATCTGCGCCTGCGTCTCGGCGACCGGGGCGACCGTGGCGGCGAGGTCCTCGAGCGCGCGCCAGAAGCCGGCGAAATCGGTGCTGGGTTCGACGATCTTGCGCAGGACCGGCTGGCCGCTGACGACGAGGCGGCGGAGGGCGCCGAATGCTTCGTTCAGCTGGGGGCCGCGGCCGGCGAGGGCGTTGCCGAAGCCGGCGAGGTTCTGGCGGATCGCCCCCCGGGTCGGCTCGTCGAACATGCTGAAGAACTCGTCGATGTCCACCGGTTCGGGTTCGGCCTGGGCGACCGGGATCGTTTCCCCGGCCTCGAAGCCCTCGTCGGAATCGCCCGGGGTGATCTGCAGGAACTTGAGGCCGAGGGCCGATTTCGGCCGCACCGTGATGGTCGAATCGACCGGCAGCGGTTCGGCGCTCTTGTCGAGGCGGAGCGTCACCTCGGCGGCGACCTCGCCGTTCTCAAGCTGGACCGGCTTGACCGTGCGGACGGTGCCGACGCGGACGCCGCCGATGCGGACCTCGTTGCCTTTGACGAGGGCGTCGGCGTTGGGCACGCGCGCCTTCAGGTCATAGGTGGAGACGAAGGGGAGGCCGTTGTTGGCGTTGTAGGCGAGGAAGACCGCGACGATGACGACGAGCACCGTCACCGCCCCGACCAGGATCGGGTTGCTTGCCACGCCGGTGATGCCGCTGCGGTTCCTCATGGGCCCAGGAGGTAATCGAGGAGGGGCTCCGTCCCCTCGGTCGCGGTGGACGATTCGGCGACGCCGGCTTCGCCTTCTTCTTCTTTTTCTTCGCCTTCGCTCTCCCGCGCCGACTGCGGGATCGGGGCCGTGCGGGTGCTGCCCGCCTGGCCGACGCCGATCGCGGGGCCGGGTTCGGCAGCGGTGCCGCCATTTTCTTTCATGAGCTCCCGCTGGAGGAGCTGCATCAACGCTGCGGTACTGGTTTCTGCAGGAATTGACGCGTTGGGTCCGCTGAAGCGGGCCACGCAACCGGAGTAGCCGTTGGGCGTCGGGATGTAATCCACACAGGTCGTCAGTTTCACCAGCGTCCGCCCGAAGTGCCCGTACTGATCGAAGCCGTTGAAGGCACCGGTCGTGTTGTAGATCAGTTCCGTCAGGTTGTCCCAGCCGCCGGTCCGCTTGAGGTCGATGAAGAGCTTCGCGAGTTCGTTGGTCGGGACGACGCCGGACTTGGCGAGGTCGCGGGCCTTGCGGATCACGGGGTCGGCTTCGGCGAAGAGCGGGCCGGAGGCGGCGCCGGCCTCGCCGAGGCTCTTGAGGGAGACGGTCAAGGCTTCCGAGAACGGGGTCAGGGTGCGGGTCGCGTCGGTCAGGGCCGGGGCGGCGGTGCCGAAGTCTTCGAACAGCGGCGTGCCGGCGTCGGAGAAGGTCTGCAGGCTGCGCATCGTGCGGCGGAACTCGCGGAGGAAGGTGGGGAATTTCCGCAGCGCCTCTTCCAGTTCCGCGCCGCGTTCGGCGCTGGCCTGGGCGGCGGTGCCGGAGTTGGCGAGGAAGCCGACGACGTGCTCGCGCTCGCGCGCCAGCGGCACCAGGATTTCCTCCGAGTCGGCAGCCAGCTGCGCCAGTTCCTTGCGCTGGGCGGAGAGGATCCCGAAGAGGCGGTCGACGTCGCGGAGGACCGGGTTGGCGCGTTTGACGAGGACCTCGATGTCTTCGCCGCGGCCGGCGAGGCCGGCGCCGAGTTCGTTGAAGATCAGCCGGAAGCGCTGCGCGTAGGGCAGGGTCTGGATGTTGTTGATCAGGTCTGGGTCGACGCTGGCGCCGTTGTTGCCGAGCGGCAGCAGGTACTGGCCCTCGCCCGGCTCGCCCTCGGGGATCTCTTTCAGCGGCGGCGCCGGCTCGCTGCCGGGCGCCCGCGGCAGGGTCGGGCGGCAGTCGATGAACTTCTCGCCGATCAGCGACTGCGGCCGGATCAGGCAGGTGGCGTCCTGGCGGAAGTCGTGGAAGCCGGGGTCGGTGATGTTCATGACGACGATCGCCTTGCCCGGTTTTTCCACCGGCTCGCCGTCCTTGTCGTAGGCGACGGTTTCGCCCGGCTTCGTCACGTCGACCGATTCGATCACGCCGACGTCGGCGCCGGCCACCCGCACCAGCTCGTCCTTGACCAGGAAGGAGCCGTTGTCGAAGATCGCCCGGATCCGGTAGCCGTCGTCGGAGGAGGAGCCGCCGCCGGAGACCAGCAGGACGATGGCGACGACCACCGCCACCAGCGCTGCCGCGGATATCAGCCGTCGTCCGTTCATGGGCCGGGGGGCACGTCTCCGGGGTCGCAGGCGGAGGGGTCGACGCTGGCGCCGCCGACGAAGGGGTTGGAGCCGTCGGAGGCGGGCTGGGTGGCGCCGCCGGGGCAGCGCCGCTTGACGCTGGTGTCGCCGAACGCTTCGTACTGCTGCGCTTTGCTGATCGGCTCGAGCTGGGAGGTCGCGGGTTCGTAGCGGAAGAGGTTCTGCGCCGCGACGGCCGCCCGCACGTAGTGGCCGTTGCCGTCGTAGTAGCCGGAGACCTGGCCCAGCTTGCCGAGCGCGTTGAAGAGGTCCGGCGTGTAGGCGCGGATGAAGTTGAGGTTGGGCTGGAAGCGGCGGATCGCGGCTTCGGAGTGCGGGAAGGTCTGCGAGACGCGCTGCTCGACCGAGGGCAGGATCGCCAGCAGGTCGGCGGCGTCGTTGGCCGGGCCGGGCCGGTTGACGGCGAGGCGCAGGTTGCGGGTGAAGGGGACGAGGTCCTGGAAGACCGGGCGCAGTTCGCGCAGGAACGGGGCCAGGTCCTTGGTCGCGGGCTTCGCCGTTTCGACCAGCGGTTCGAGGTCGTCGAGGGCGGCGCGGAGGTTGACGAAGGTCGTGTTCGACTGCCGCAGCACCGGCGGCAGGCGGCGCAGGGTCTGGTCGAAGGCTTCGGTTTCGGAGGCGATCGCCTCGAAGGCGGTGTTGGCGTTGCCGATCGCGCTGGAGAGCTGCTCGCCGCGGCCGGCGACGGCGGTGGTCAGGCGCGAGGAGCTGACGATGAAGCGCGAGAGCAGGCGCTGGTCGGCGTTGAGCTCGGCGGCGAAGGCGCCGGCGCGGTTGAGGGCGGGGCCGAAGTATTTGTAGGCCTCGTTGGCGTTCTTCCCCTGGCCGGAGTAGATCGTCCGGTTGCCCTTGATGAAGTTGCTGAGCGCGTTCTGCACCCGCGGCGGGAAGGTGTTGAAGAGCTGGTCGATGTCGACGGGCGTGGTGGTCGAGGAGAGGCCGAGTTCGGCGCCGTCGTCGAGCGGCTCGCTGCTGTTGGGGCCGGGGTGGATCGCGACGTAGTGGTTGGCGACCCCGGAGAGGGAGGTGGCGCGGATCACCGCGGTCGACCCTTCGTGCAGCTCCTGGTCGACTTCGATCTCGATCTCGGCGAGGTTGTCGTCGGTGAGGCCGATGCTCTTCACCGTGCCGGCCGGGGCGCCGCCGATCAGGACCTGGTTGTCGGGGACGAGCTGGCCGGCGTTCTGGAAGACCAGGGTGTACTTGTGGCCGCCGCCACCGCCGAAGAAGAGGATCGCCAGCACGATCACCGCGACGGCGAGGGCCGCGATCACCGCAATGCGCGCTGGGGTGGTCCCCCGACTGGCCGTCGGGCCACTCTCCTTGCTCAAGGGTTTGGCAGCCACGAATCGTCGCTTGCTTTCAAGTTCTCTCCGGCCCCTCCGACCCGGTAGAACAGCGGGACGGATCGTATCCGAGGGGGTCCCCGGCAAGACCCGCTGAGCAGGGACTTAACTGGAAGTCAACGGGGAAGAAGAGGCCGGATTTTCGAAACGGACTTGCGCGCGGCGGGCCGGGGCGCTAGCGTTTCGGACATCGGCCAAGGAAAGGGACCGCCTGCGCGCGGTCCCTTTTTCTTTTCTAGGGGCGGCCGGAGCCCTATTCGAGCAGCTCGCCGGGCCTGACCTCGACGGCCCTGGCAAGGCGTTCGACCGTGGTCACGCGCGGGTCCCGTTTGCCCGCCTCGATCCTGCTCACCTCGGTCGCGTGCACCCCGCTCCGCTCGGCCACCTGCTCCTGGCTCAGCCCGAGCTTCTTGCGGGCGCTCCGCAAGTTGGCCCCCAAGTTGCCCACCCAGGGATCGTTAACCCTACGACGCCCCAGCGCCATAGGGAAAGCCCTAAGCGCTGATTTTCGAGCTAGCCCCTCGCGCTTAGTACTGGCGGAGAAACTCGAGAGGCTGGCCCGGATCAGCCATGGTGCTTGGGAAGACCTTCAGCCCGTAGGAAGTCACGGGGCTGGTTCCATAGCGGTAGAGCATTGGCCGCAACTCCTGCAGGTATCGCCCCTCGGTGATCCCATACTGGTCCTCCTCAACGGCTTTGTAGAAGGCTGACGCAGAGCAGTCGGCGATCTGCAGAAGATGCACCTTCTCCGGGTGGTTGATCCGAAATGGATGTCCGGCAAAGGAGGCCCAATGGATGCTCGTTTCCGAGTTTTCAAGCGATGCCCGGTAGTTGTGGAGCTTTTCTGACTTGAAGCGGGTCAAGTGCGCGAAGGTGACGATGGAAGTCCCACCGCCGTTGTCACGGATGAACCAGGAAACGCGCTCGAGCAGAAGGCGGACTGCCCACAGATAGAGAGGATCAGGATTGGAGATGTAGGGCAGACCCCCGCCGGGAAACGGTTCCAACTGCTTCTTGCAAACGACGACACTGGTAATGCGGCTTAGGGAAAAACCGCTGATGTCGCGGCAGATCCTGACCTTCTTGGAGTGGGGCAACTTGCGGAAATGCACCACGTTCTCCGGCAGAAGGCCGATCCGGGCTTTCGCCGCGTTCAACTCTTCCCGGACCGTGGCATCGGATTCATCCCTGACGACAACGGCGGACACGACGAAATGATCAGAGGAGCGAGGCGCGCGCCCTCTGTCCCCCGCCTCATCGATGTAGACCCGGTGCAGCAAAATAAAAGGACGAACCGGAGCCGTCTACAGCCACCTAAGAAGGTGGGTGCTGCCCAGAGGGCAGCAGACGGAACCTCCACGATCGTCCTTGAAAAAGGATAGTGGACGAGCGATCGGACGGAAGGGTGTTGTCGTCGCGCAAGGCTTCGTGCGCCTACCTGGCGTCGTGAGATCGAGTTCTAGACGCTGAATTTCGGGATCGCGCGCTCGAGGGGCTTGGGGAGCCACCAGACGCGGTCGCCGAGGAGGAGCATCAGGGCGGGGAGGAGGACGATGCGGACGACGGTGGCGTCGAGGATGACGGCGACGGTGAGGCCGATGCCGAGCTGGCTGACGGTGGCGATCGGGGCGCCGGCGAAGGCGATGAAGACGACCATCATGATCGCGGCGGCGCCGGTGATGACGCCGGCGGTGCGGGCGAGGCCGAACTCGACCGCGGCGGCGTTGTCGCCGTGCTTGTCGTAGTGCTCGCGCATGCGGCTGAGGAGGAAGACGGCGTAGTCGATCGAGAGGCCGAAGACGAGGCCGAAGATCATCGTCGCCCCGACCGCGTCGACGTAGTTGTGGCCGCCGAGCGGCCAGTCGTCGGGGACGTTGAAGAGGAGGGTGAGGACGCCGAAGGCGACGGCGACCGTGAGCAGGTTGAGGAGGACGGCGATCGCCGCCAGGAGCAGCGCGCGCAGGACGATCATGAGGACCAGGAAGGTGGCGATGGTGATCGCGATCACGACCCAGGGGATGCGGTCCCGGGTGACCCGGCTGTAGTCGTTGAGCTGGGCGGCGCCGCCGGCGACGCCGGTGACGAGGTCGGCCTCCTCGGCCAGTTCGGCGGCTTCTTCGTTCAGCTCCCTGTTGAGGCGGATCGAGCCGGGCGTGTTGAAGCTGTAGTCGGAGATGACCAGCATCGTCGCCGCCTGGCCGCCGTTGTCGAGGTCGATCGTTTCGGCGATCTGTTCGCGCTGGCCGGGCGGCGTCCCGTCGAGGGCGGAGAGGACGAAGTAGCCGGAGTTGAAGAGGCCGGGGGTCGACTCGGCGACGCGGCCGGCCTGCTTGCGGATCCGCTGGCGGCCTTCGATCACCTGCACGCTCGCTTCTTCCAGCCCGCTTTCCAGCGGCGCGCTTTCCTCGGCGCCGCGGGCGAGGCCGGCCTGCAGCGCTTCGGCGCCCTCGCTGAGCTCATCGAGCCCTTTGACCAGCGCCAGAGTGCCGCCGCCGAGTCGCGAGAGCCCGTCGCCGAGCCGCTCGGCTTCGCGGGCGAGGCGTTTGGCGCCGGCGGTGAGCCGCTTACTGCCGCGGAAGAGCTGTTCCAGCCCGTCGCTGAGCCTGGCGGAGGCGCCCGCCACTTCTTTCAGCTGTTTTTTGGTCGAGAGCAGGAGGTAGTTGAGGTTCTCGGCGTTGCCGAAGGTCGTGAGCAGGCGTTCGTGCAGGGAGACGAGCTCGGTGGGGAGGCCGGCGTAGGGCTCGACCTCCGGCGTCTGCGGGGCCGGGTCGTAGGGAGCGCCGGTGACCGGGTCGGTGCCGGTCTCCGCGGTCAGTGCCCGCCGCACCGCCTCCAGCGTCGCCGCGTACTCGGGGTCGGTTTTGCCGACGGTCATCGCCTGCAGCCGCGCCCACGCCTCTTTCAGCTGCTCGTCGACGACCCGCGCGGGAGCGATCAGTTCCGGCACTTTGAAGTTCGTCTCCTGGTTCAGTTCCCGGCGCAGCTGGAAGGAGCGCTTGACGGCGTTGTCGCGGAAGGTGGGATAGAGCCCGTCGCGCAGCCCGAGCTTGAGTTCGAGGGCGCCGAAGGAAGCCAGCTCCAGCCCTTTGGTGAGGCGTTCGGAGCCCTTCGCGAAGACCTCGAGCGCCCCGATCGCCTGGTCGCTGCCGTCGGTGGCGCGGGCGATCCCGTTGGCGATCATCGCCGCGCCCTCACCGGCGCGGTCGGAGCCGAGCGCGAGCAGGCCGGCCCCGGCGCTCGCTTCGCTGATCCCTTCGCGCAGCTGCCCCACCCCGCCGGCGGCGACGGCGAGGCTGCGGCCGAGGCGGCCGAGCTGTTTGACCGGGCCGAAGTTTCCTTTGGAGGAGAGGACCGCGTTGCCGAGCTCCTGCAGCCGCTCGACCTGTTTGGTGGCGCGGCCCGGCCCGATCACCGACCGCACCCCCGGCTTGGCGGCGAGCTCGCGCTGGAAGGTGTCCAGGGCGGCGAGGTCGGAGGCGTCGGTGATCGGCCCGTCGGGGGAGACGGCGACGATCTGGAACGGGGCGTCGTAGCCGGAGCCGAACTGGCTGTCGATGAATTCGGCGTCTTCGCGGGCGGGCGAGTCCTTGGACAGCTGCTCGGGGCTCGGCGGACCGGTCTTCAGCCCCAGCGCCGGCACCGCCAGGACCAGCAGCAGGCCCGCGATCAGCGCCGTCGCCAGCGCCGGCTTCTTCAGCGCCGCGCCGACCATCGTCATCAGCCGCGAGCGGCCGCCGGCCGGGGCGGTACGGCCGAGTCGCCAGCGGTCGACGTTGGGGCCGAGCAGGCTGAGGATCGCCGGGCCGGCGACGACCGCGACGCCGACGCTGAGGATCACGACCATGCAGACGGTCCCGGCGAGGGAGGCGAGCAGCGACCCCGGCAGGATGAAGAGCGAGACGAGCATCGAGAGCAGCAGCGTGCTGCCGGCGAAGGCGACGGTGCGCCCGGCGTGGCGGCGGGTGAGGCGGGCGGCCTCGATCGGCGCTTTGCCGGCGGCGAGCTCCTCGCGGAAGCGGGAGACCATCAGCAGCGCGTAGTCGACCCCGAGCGCGAGGCCCATCATCGAGCAGACCGTCACCGCGAACGCGTCGATGTCGAACCAGCCGGTGAAGAAGTAGAGGATTCCGCGCGAGGCGAAGACGGTTATCGCGCCGAAGACGAGCGGGATCAGCGCCGCGATCGGCGAGCGGAAGACGAGCAGGAGGATGACCAGGAGGAACGGCAGCGCGATCATCTCGCCGCGTTTGCTCGCCTCGAGGTTGTCTTCCTGGATCGCGCGGGAGAGGGAGGCGTAGCCGGTCTGGGTCGCCTCGACCGGGCCGCTGATCTCGCGCTCGAGCACGTCCTCGAGGTGGGGCACGGTCTCGTTGACCGCGGTGCGGGTGTCGACGTGGAAGTCGGCGAGGATCAGCGCCTTGCGCGGGGTCGGCCGCAGGCGCTGGACCGAGCCGGTGTCCCAGGGCGAGAGCGTGGTCACGCGCGGGTCTTCGCGCAGGGCGCGGATCAGCGCCGGGCCCTGGCGGTCGAGCGCTTTGGCGGGGCCGCGGAGGAGGATCGCGAAGGGCGCGGTCTCGCCGAAGTGCTGGCGGAGGATCTCGTTGCTGCGCGAGGATTCGGTGCCGGGGACGTCGAGCGTGGTCGGGTCGAGCCGGTCCTCGGTGCCGGTGCCGATCACGGCGAGGACCGCGAGCGCGGCCGCGACGATCGCCAGCACCGTGCGCGGGTAGCGCAGCAGCAACGGCTGATCGCGCCGCGGGCGATCGCGCTTTCGTCCTCTCATACGAGGACCTTTCCTGCCCCTAACAATCCTCCTTCCCACGGGTGGTAGTTTGGCGGTAAGGGCAATTGGGAGGGAGGATCTTGTGCGGAAGACTTTGTTAAGGGCGCAGGTGGTGGCGGTGGTGGCGATGCTGGTGCTCGCCGCATCGGCGGTGGCGATCAGGCTGGAGACGGGGAACCTGGTGGTCACGACCGACGGCGGCTTCACGCCGACGACGCTGCCGAAGAACAAGTTCGCGCCGATCAAGCTGCACGGCTTCGGCAAGATCGACACCAAAGACGGGTCGCCGCCGCCGATCCTGGAGACGGTGACGATCTGGTTCGACAAGCACGGCAAGGTCGAGACGCGGGGGCTGCCGACCTGCACGGAGAACAAACTGGCGGCGACCACCGTCCCCCAGGCGCGCAAGCTCTGCCCGGGGGCGATCGTCGGCAAGGGCGTGGGGAAGGCCGTCGTGATCTTCCCGGAACAGCCGCCGATCCCGGCGTCCTCGGCGCTGACCCTCTTCAACGCGAAGCCGAAAGGCCGCAACCCGGTGGTGCTGGTGCACGCGCACCTGACCGTGCCGGCGCCGACGACCTTCGTCGTCCCGATCGAGATCCAGAAGGTGAACAGCGGCCGCTACGGGTTCAAGACCGTCGGGAAAATCCCGAAGATCGCCGGCGGCTCGGGGATCCCGCTCTACGCGCGGCTGAAGGTCGGGCGCGAATGGAAGTACAAGGGGAAGACGCTGAGCTACGCCAACGCCAGCTGCCCGGACGGGCGCCTGCAGGCAAAAGGCGAATTTGAGTTCAAAGACGGCACCTTTCTCCAGGGTTCCGTGTTCAAACGGTGTACGGCGAAGTAGCCGTTAACGCCGAACCCCGGAGAGACGCTTGAGGCACCCGTTCCGCAGAGTCGCCGTCCTCGCCGCCGTGGTGGCGCTCGGCGCCTGCGCCACGGCCTCCGCGATCGTCGCCGAATTCGGGCCGGTCTTCGTCAGCGCGACGGTGTCGGTGCAGCCGCGCGAGCTGCCGAAACGGGGGTACGCGCCGATCACGCTGACCAGCATCACCAGGGTCAAGACCAAGGACGGCTCGACGCCGCCGACGCTGAAATCGATCCAGTTCCTGATCGACAAACACGGGACGGTGAACGCGAAGGCGTTCCCGACCTGCTCGCCGGCGAAGCTGGAAGGGACGACGACCGCGCAGGCGCGGCAGCTGTGCGCGGGGGCGCTGGTCGGCAAGGGGACCGGCAAGGCGCTGGTGACGATGCCGGGGCGGGTGCCGTTCACGATGACCTCGCGGGTCTCCTTCTTCAACGCGCCGCCGACGGGCGGGCGGCCGACGCTGATCGCCCACAGCTACGAGACCGTGCCGGACGCGGAGACCCTGTTGGTGCCGATCGTGGTCGAACGGGTCTCGCGGGAGCGGTACGGCTACCGGGTGCGGGTCGAGCGGCCGGAGATCGCCGACGGCTACGGCGCCCCGATCCTCGCCGAAGCGAAGGTGGGCGCGGTGCGCAAGCGCGGCGGCAAGGAGGTCGGCTACCTCGCCGCCCAGTGCTCGGGCGGGCGGCTGCAGGTCGACGGCACCCTGAAGTTCACCAACGGCGACTCCTTCCCGGCGACCCTGACCTCGCCGTGTCACTGGCCGCGCTAGTCAGAGCGGGGCTGCTGGCCCTCGCCCTCGCGGCGGTCGGCGCCGCGGGCGCGACGGGGGCGCTGGTCGAAGTCAACGACCTGGTGCTGCGGGCCGACGGCGGCTTCACGCCGCAGTCGCTGCCGAAGCGGAGCTACGCGCCGATCGAGTTCCACGGCCGCGTCGACATCAGCGCCAAAGACGGCGGCAAGCCGGTGGCGCTGCGGCAGGCGCTGATCGACTTCGACCGCGACGGGCGGCTCAACGTCGCCGGGCTGCCGACCTGCGCGCCGGAGACGATCGCCAACGCGAGCACCGAAGAAGCGCGGAGCGCCTGCCGCGGGGCGCTGGTCGGCACCGGGAGCGTCGGGGCGACGGTGGCGGTGGAAGGGCGCGAGGTGCCGGTGCGCTCGCCGCTCTCGATCTTCAACGGGCCGCGCCTGGGCAGCCTGCCGACCGCGATCCTCCACGCCCGCATCACCGTCCCCGCCACCGAGACCTACGCGATCGTCGTCCCGATCGAAAAGCGCCGCGGCGGCTTCCGCTACCGCGCCCGCATCGACCTGCCGCCGCTCGCCGCCGGCCTCGGCGCCCTCACCCACATCGACGTCAAGATCGGCCGCCGCTACCGCGCCGGCGGCAAGCCCCGCAGCTACGTCTCCGCCCGC
This sequence comes from Actinomycetota bacterium, assembly GCA_030860625.1. GTDB lineage: Bacteria > Actinomycetota > Thermoleophilia > Solirubrobacterales > 70-9 > VAYN01. The sequence continues at coordinate 1,363 of JALZHV010000001.1, read as the reverse complement.
TGCAGCGACAACATCCTCCAAACCAACGGCCGCTTCACCTTCGAAGACGGCACCATCGTCGACGGCCACGTCGAAAAGTACTGCCACCAAAAGCAATGAAGTGGGCCGTGTAGGGCTCGAACCTACGACCTTGAGATTAAGAGTCTCCTGCTCTACCAACTGAGCTAACGGCCCGGGGACGGGCAATTATAGGAATGTCAGCGCATGTCCCTATGATGTCCCAATAGCTGTCACCTGTTTGGGACAACCACGAAGGAGCACGGTGGCGACCACCCTCACCCCCATAGAGCGCCTTGGCAATGCGGATCAAGAACTGCAGGAGCTGAAGGAAAGCTTCGTCGAGGCCTTCGGCCAGCTTCAGCAAGCGCCCGAGATCGACCAGTCCTTCCATGACCGCATGGGAGTGATCTCAGACCGCCTGCGCCAGCTGAGGCGTGGCCTTCGCCTCGAAGACCTCGACAAGAACCAGATCGCCGAGTTCCACGGCGCCCTCTGGGAGATCAACGATCTGATCGCCGACCAAGGGGACGAGTACGACCTCGACGTGATCGACCAGCTGCTCGTCTCGATCGAGCGGGTCCGACACGTGATCCGCGATGCGCTCGACGAGCACGTGGCGGGGGTCCCCGACGACGCGGGCCTCGCGATCCAGGAGGTGAAGGGCTGGCTTCCCAACACCTCGAACGAAGTCCTCGGAAAGCTCATCGGCGTCGACCGCAGGACGCTCTCGCGCTGGGCCAAGTCCCATCGCAGCGCGTCCCGCCGCCTGCAGCTCGTGGCTCGGCTCGTCGCGGTGCTGCGTCACAACTGGACCGAGGAGGGGATCGTCGCCTGGTTCGAACGCTCCCGCGAGGGGCTGAACGGACGCAAGCCAATCTCGCTGCTCGACGATCCCGGGGCGGAAGAGCTGCTGCTGACGGAAGCCCGGTCGGGCCGATCCCAAGATGCCACCTAAGGGTCTTCCTCCCCACTTCTCCGTCGAGACGATCGCCTACAGGGCGACGAGCTACGACGTGCCGCTGCGAGTGGCCCAGAACAGGCGAGACGGCAGGTGGAACATCGCCCACACCGGGACCGCCCAGTACACCTGCCTCGACGCGGAAGCGCCCTTCGCCGAGATGCTCCGCCACGAGAACCTGCGGACGGAGGGTGAGGCAGCAACCTTCCGGACGACCATCTGGCAGCTGAAAGTGACGGAGGGGGTGGTCGTCGACTACAGCACCTTCGAGAAAGCCGAAGCGGCGGGGTTCCCTCCCGAAGCCTTGGTCGACGACGACTTCGAATGCTGTCAGCGGGAGGCCCAGCGCTTGACCAGCCTCGGCGCCGGCGGGGTGCTCAGCCCCTCAGCGGCGCTTCCCGGCAG
>JALZHV010000023.1 GCA_030860625.1 Actinomycetota bacterium | reverse complement strand
GGTGGATGTTGATCGCCGGCGCGCCGAGCCGCGCGAGGAAATCGCCGGAGAGGATCTGCATGTAGCGGGCGAGCACGAGCAACTCCGTCGTCTCGCCGAGCACTTCCAGCGCCCTCTGTTCCGCCTCGTGCTTGCAATCGGGCTCAACCGGGACGTGGTGGTACGGGATCCCCAGCGGCTCGACCTGCGAGGCGTGGTCGCGGTGGTTGGAGACGACCGCCGTGAGTTCGGCCTCGAGCTCGCCGCTGCGCCAGCGCCAGAGCAGGTCGGAGAGGCAGTGGTCCTCGCGGGAGACCATGATCGCCACCCGCTTGGTCCGGCTCGTCTCGGCGAACTCGTACTCCATCGCGAACGGCTCACCGATCTCCTTGGCGAAGCGCAGCTCGAGGTGGTCGCGTTCGCCGTCGGGGACCCGGTCGAAGACCATCCGCATGAAGAAGCGCCCCTCGGCGCTCGAGTGCTGGTCGACGTCGACGATGTTGAGCCCGGACTCGGCGAGGAAGCCGCTGACGCGGGCGATCAACCCCGGCTGGTCGGGGCAGGCCAGCAGCAACCTCGAAGTCGGCGCTTCTCCCGGTGCGTCTCCCATGCGTCGATGATCGCGGATAGGGTGGGATCGATGCGGCTCGGAGCGATACCCGACAGCATCGTGGAGCGGATCGGGCTGCTGCTCGGCAAGGTCCCGACCCCGATCGGCGAGGCGATGTACTCGATGCCGGTCGCCCGCTCGCTGCAGGTGGCGCAGCGGACCGGCATCCTCGGCGCCCTCGCCGAGGGGCCGCGCGATCCCGCCGAGCTGGCCGAGCACCTCGGGCTGCGCGAGAAGGGGACGGTGCGCGTCCTCGACGTGATCGCGACCCTCGGTCACGTCAGGCAGAACCCCGACGGCCGCTACGAGATGACCAAGAGCGGCCGCACCTGGCTTGACCCGCGCTCGGACACCTACCTCGGCGACTTCCTCGCCGACACCTACGCCTACTGGGACTGGTACGCGGGGCTGGAAGACCTGGTCCGCGAGGGCAAGCACGTCGAGCTGCACGAGAAAGCGCCCGACGACCCCTACTGGCAGTCCTACATCCGCGGCCAGTACCAGATGGCCCGCCTCTCCAGCGCCGAAGTGGCGAAAGCGATCCCGCTCCCCCGCGGCGCGCATTCGATCCTGGACGTGGCGGGCGCGCACGGCGAGTTCTCGATGGCGCTCTGCCGCCGTTACGAGGGGCTGCGGGCGACCGTCGTCGACCTGCCGGGGAGCGCGCGGGTGGGGGAGGAGATCGTCGCCGAGGCGGGGATGGGCGACCGCGTCCGCCACGTCGTCGGCGACATGTTCGAGGTCGACTACGACGGCCAATACGACGGCGCGCTCTGCTTCAACATCGTCCACCACCTCTCGCCAGAGCAGACCCGGGCGCTCTTCCATCGCATCCGCGCCGTCCTGCGGCCGGGCGCGCCGCTCTGCGTCCTCGACCTCTACGACCGGCCGGAGGGGAAGCAGGCGAGCCTCGCCTCGATCCTCGGCCTCTTCTTCCACCTCACCTCCGGCGCCGACACCTACACCGCCGACGAGGTGTCCCGCTGGATGCGCGAGAGCGGCTACGGCTCCGTCGACGTCAAGTCCTTCCGGACGCTGCCGGACCTGCGCCTGCTGATCGCCAAGGCCGTCTAAAAGCTCGATGCGTCAATGACGCATTGAAATGAACATTGAGTCCTCTACTCTGATTTCCCTGCAGAAGTAGAAGTTTGAAGACCTCGTACTCTTTGATGATGCAATGTTATATTGCTATCTATCATGGTTTACCACCCCCCCTCCCTGCGCAGCGACGAGCAAGAAGTCCTCGGTCTCATCGAGCAGCTGCGCGATCAGCTGCATGATCGCGTCGCCGAGCCTCGCCGTTGGAACGGCAGCTTGCGGCGCCTGAGCTTCGCAAGGGCCGTTCAGGCTTCCAACAGCATCGAGGGATACGACGCTTCCTTGGATGACGTGGTGGCAGCCGTGGACGGCGAGCCGACGGTGGGGGCCGACGACGAGACCGAGGAGGCCCTGACGGGCTACCGAGACGCGATGACCTACGTCCTCCAAATCGCTGACGACGAGACGATGGCGATCGACGAAGGCCTGCTCAAGGGCCTGCACTTCATGATGCTCAAGCACAACCTCGACAAGAACCCCGGACGCTGGCGGCCGGGGACGATCTTCGTCAGGCGCGAGGCGACCGGCGAGACCATGTATGAGGGGCCGCCCGCCAAGGTCGTTCCCGGCCTGATCTCGGAGATGTTGGAGCAGCTAAGAGAAGAAGACGATCAGCACGTCCTGGTCAAGGCGGCGATGGCCCATCTCAACCTCGTGATGATCCATCCCTTCAGCGACGGCAACGGGCGGATGGCCCGATGCCTCCAAACGCTCGTGTTGGCCCGAGATCACATCGTCGCCCCAGTGTTCTCCAGCATCGAGGAGTTCCTGGGACGCAACACCCAGACCTACTACGACGTTCTGGGTGAGGTGGGGGAAGGCTCGTGGAACCCGCAGAACGATGCACGCCCCTGGGTCAGGTTCTGCCTGCGGGCGCACTTCTTGCAGGCAACCACGCTGCTTCGCCGCCGGCAGGAGACCGAGGACCTGTGGCTCGCGTGTGTCGCGTTGGTCGAGCGACATGGTCTGCCCGAGCGGTGCACGGCGGCCTTGATGGACGCGGCCTACGGGCTTCGGCTTCGCCGCAAGAGCTATCGCAGCTCTGTGGTCGCTTCCTTCGGGGAGGAGATCTCCGAGATCACGGCTTCCAGAGATTTGAAAGCAATGGTGGAGGCGGATCTCCTCCATCCCCGGGGAGAGAGGCGCAGTCGCTTCTATCTCGCGACGCCGGCGCTCGTCGAGTTACGAGAGAGGATCCGCGCCGCCAGACCTCCGCGTGAGGAGCGGGATCCCTTCAGCATCGTCAAATCCGACCAGCAGTTGACGCTCTCCGAAGTCTGAAGACCGGATATGTGTGATGGGGGCCACACATAGGAGTAGTGCAAGCCCTCATGGTTTAGTGCTTGCTCACAAAACGCAAACACTTCATCTCGATCTTGCTCGTCCTGTTGGCCTTCCCGGCGGCCGCGCTTGCCGCGGGCGGGGGAGGGACGACCCCCGGAGGCGCTCTCGGTGAGGCCGAGGTGGTGGAGATCGCGCCGTTGCAGCGGCCGATCGACCGCTTCCACCGGCTCGTCCGCACGATCGCCCGCGACATCCGCGCCGAAGAACGCGCCGAAGCCCGGGCGGAGGCCCGGCGGCGGGCGCGCGAACGCGAGGAAAGGTTCGACAGCCTCGGCGTCTCGATGGCGACGCTGGAAGCGATCGCCTCCTGCGAGTCCGGCGGCGACCCGACGATCGTCTCCTCCGACGGGACCTACCGCGGCAAATACCAGTTCGACTTCGGGACCTGGGAATCGGTCGGCGGCAGCGGCGACCCGGCCGCGGCCCCCGAGGCCGAGCAGGACTACCGCGCCGCGCTCCTCTACTCGCGCGCCGGCTCCAGTCCCTGGCCCGTCTGCGGCTGACGAACGCCGCCGCCGGGCCTACGATGCGCCCGATGGCCGACGAGCGGATCCCCCTGAGCGAGGAGCAGGTTCCGGCGCCCGATCCGGAGGGTCCTAAGCGCAAGCCGCCGAAGGAGGCGATCGCCGAGGCGAAGGTGCGGGCGCCGACTCGCGGCAACCGCAAGCTCGAGAGCTTCCTCGAGGCGGCCAACGGCGACGAGCAGGTGCGGGCCTGGTGGTACATGGCCCAGGTCCATGCCGAGCGGCTGGGGATGTCGGACCACAGCTGGGTCCACATGCAGATCGTCCTCAACATCGCCCTGCGGCTGCTGCGGCTGCTGGTCAAGGCCGGGGTCGAGCCGGCGACGGTCGCCGACCACGGGATGCGCGACCGCGACGCCGAGGTGGTCGTCGCCGGCGGCGCCCTGCTCCACGACGTCGGCATGTCGATCCACCGCGCCGACCACGAGGCTTACTCGCTCTTCCTCGCCAACGGCGCTCTCCAGCGCCTGCTCGCCGACGCCTACAGGGAGCCCGAGCGCACGGTCGTCGCCTCCGAGATCCTCCACGCGATCATCGGCCACCGCCGCCGCGGCGAGCCCTACACGCTGGAGGCCGGCGTCGTCCGCGTCGCCGACGCCCTCGACATGGCCCAGGGCCGCACCCGCATCCCGATGGAGTCGGGCCACGAGGGCATCCACTCGATCTCCGCCGCGGCGATCGACGAGGTGCGGATCGAAGCGGGGGAGGAGCGCCCGGTCCGCGTCGCGATCCAGCTCAACAACTCCGCCGGGATCTTCCAGGTCGACGACCTGCTGGCGACGAAGATCCGCGGCACCCCGCTCGAGGGCAAGCTCGAAGTCGTCGCCAAGGTCGAGGGCGAGACCGAGAAGCGGCTGCTCTCCGGATTCCGCCTCTCTTGAGGCGGGGCAGCCGAGGAAGAACCGCCCCGCCGATCGGTTCTGCATCGGGGCGATTCTCATGCCTCAGCCACCCTTATGGATGGAGGTGGCGGGATACGCCTCGCCACATGCCGAGAACTTCATGGGCATCACCCCCTTCCCTCGCCAGGGGCGTCCCCCTCAGCGATGGGTCCTTTCCTATTAGTGAGAGCGGGCTCAGTAAAGGGCTCTAGCTAGCCATGTTCTCCCAATATCCGGGCATTTATGCCCTAACCTGATTGCCGTCGGCCAGCGGTAATCGATTGATCGAAAGGACTCGGGGATGGCGGGAAAGAAGACGGGGGAGAGACAGTTCGGCGAAACCATCTGCGCGGTTCTCAGGCACCCGCTGCGGGTCCGCATCCTCGAAGTCCTCAACGAAGGCCCGCGCAGCCCGAGCCAGTTCGTCGAGGACGGGCTGGTCCCCAAGGAGCAGTTCGAGAACTACCACCAGGCCCTCTCGCTCGCCTCCTACCACTTCCGCGAGCTGGAGAAGGAAGGGTGCCTGGAGGTCGTCGAATCGATCCCGCGCCGGGGCGCGCTCGAACACATCTACCGGGGCAAGGCGAAGATCTTCTTCACCGACGCCGAGTTCGAAAAGCTGCCGCCGGGGAAGCGGCGGCAGCTCTCGCGCATCTCCATGCAGGGGCTGGTCGCCCGGGCCGACCGGGCGATCCGCGAAGACACCTTCGACGCCCGCACCGACCGCCACCTGACCTGGATGGCGATGCACCTCGACGAGCGCGGCTGGGACGAAGTGATCAGCGTCCTCGCCGCCACCTTCGGCGAGCTGACGCAGATCCGCCAAGACGCCGGCGACCGGATCGCCGCCTCGGGGGAGAAGGTGATCCCGGTGACGGTCGGGATGCTCGGCTTCGAGTCGCCACCGCCCCCGCCGCTGCCCGAGGGCTGACGGCGGGGTCCCGGCGCGCTTCTAGTTGAAGCGGGCGAGGTCGCTGCGGCGCTGTTCTTTGCGCTTCTCCAGCTTGTTCTGGATCAGCGAAAGGACGATCACCAGGCCGGCGAAGAAAGCAATTACGCCGAAGCAGAAGAAGGTGATCGTTTTGTCGGTGACGGGGCCGGCGAGACCGACGCCCTCGGCGGCGAGAGCCGTCGGGGCGGCGACCAGCATCATGGCCCAGGTCGATAGCAAGGCTGCGAGAGTGCGCTTCACGGGCGGGAATCTACCGCAACCACGGGCGTCACCCGCCGCCAGCTGTGAAAATCCTGTGAACATCGGCGGTTGGCGCCCTCGCGGTGCCTACACTCTGTCTATCCGCCTCGCCGTCATCGACAACGACAGCGGCTTCGTAACCGTCCTTGCCAAGCGCGCCGAAGCTGCCGACTGGCACCTCCACCGGGCCACCGGCGCGATCCCGCCCCGCGACCTGGTCGCGATGAAGCTGAACGCGCTCCTGGTCGACCCGGTCCTGCTCGGCGACGAAGCCTGGGACTACCTGGAGCGCGTCGCCTCGATGCTGCCCGACCTCGGCCTCGTCGTCTGCACCGGCCGCTCGACCGTCGCCCAGCGGGTGCGCGGGCTGCGGCTCGGCGCCGACGACTGGATGACCAAGCCCTGCCACCCCGAGGAGGCGCTGGCGCGGCTCGAGGCGGTTTCCCGCCGCCGCAGCCGGGGCCGGCTCGAGTTCGAGGCCGCGCCGCTGGCGGTCGGTGAGATCGAGATCCGCCCCGACCGCTTCCAGGCCTTCGTCGGCGGCCAGGCCCTCGACCTCACCCGCCGCGAGTTCGAGCTGCTCTACCTGCTCGCCGACGAGCGCGGCCAGGTGCTGGAGCGGGAGCAGATCTACCAGCGGGTCTGGGGCTACGCGATGGCCCACGGCGACCGCTCCGTCGACGTCTTCGTCCGCAAGCTGCGCAAGAAGCTGGAAGGCCACTCGCCGCGCTGGACCTACATCCACACCCACTTCGGGATCGGCTACCGGTTCGACCCCGAACCGGCGGGAATCGTCGAGGAGGAGTTGCGGCCGGCGGAGCCGGAGGAGCGGCGCGAGCCTTTCACGGATCGTTCACAGCAGCTTCACGACGGGGTAACCGCCGCCCAGTAGCCCGTCGCCATGCTCGCGAGCATGGGACGGTTGGAGATAAGGCCCGAGGACCGCGCGGCGCTGGTCGACGGCCGCCCCCTCTGCCTGACGATGCGGGAGCTGCAGCTGCTGGTCACCCTCTCCCGGCACCCGCAGCGGATCATGACCCGGGAGGAACTCTTCGCCGCGGTATGGGGCGGGGTGCCGCGCAGCGACGACCGCTCGGTCGACGTCTACGTCAGCCGCCTGCGGGCGAAGCTCGGCGAGGCGCTGCCGGGCGCCCACCTGATCCACACCCACAACGGCATCGGCTACCGCTTCGCGCCCGAAGGCTGAGCCGCGCGCGGGCTTTTACATCTTTTTCACACGGCCGACACAGCCGCGTAACAAGGTGCCGGTTGCCCGCTGTGAGGCTGCCTGCAACCGAATGAATCGACTTAAGGAGAAAGAGTGACCAGCTCTAAATGGCTTGCGGCGATCGTCGCCGCGGCGATCCTCGTCGTCGGCGTTGCGGCCTGCGGCAGCAGCGACGACGAAACGGCAAGCGGCAGCGGCAGTAGCGGCGGCGGTGACCTCTCGGGCTCGATCCGCATCGACGGCTCCAGCACCGTGGCGCCCCTGACCGAAGCGCTCGCCGAGCAGTTCATGGCCGAGAACTCCGGCGTGCGGGTCACTGTCGGCACCTCCGGCACTGGCGGCGGCTTCGAAAAATTCTGCGAGGGCGAGACCGACATCAGCGAGGCCTCGCGGGCGATCGAGCCCGAAGAGGAGGACGCCTGCAAAAAAGGCGGGGTCGGCTATGAGGAGGTCCACGTCGCGACCGACGCGCTGACCGTGATGATCAACAACGAGAACCCGGTCACCTGCCTCACCGTCGACCAGCTGGCCGCTGTCTGGGGCCCCGACTCCAACATCGACAACTGGAGCGAGATCCCCGGCCTCGAAGAGGACTTCGACGAGGAGCTGGCGCTGTTCGGCCCCGGCACCGACTCGGGCACCTTCGACTACTTCACCGAATCGATCAACGGCGAAGAGGGCGTCAGCCGCAAGGACTACAACAACGTCGGCGAGGACGACAACGCCACCGTCAAAGGCGTCCAGGGCGCTCCCGGCGGCATGGGTTACGCCGGCTTCTCCTTCTACACGGAGAACGAAGGCAGCCTGAAAGCGCTCGAAGTCGACAACGGCAAAGGCTGCGTCCTGCCGTCGGTCGAAACCGCGCAGGACGGCAGCTACGCGCCGCTCAGCCGGCCGCTGTTCATGTACCCGAGCGAGCAGGCGCTGCAGAAGCCCGAGGTCAAAGCGTTCATCGAGTACTACCTCGAAAACGTCAACTCGGCCGCCGAGTCCCTCGGCTTCGTGCCGCTGACCGAAGAGCAGCTGTCCGAGTCGCAGGCAGCCGCCGAAAAAGCCGGGCTCTAGTCCGCAGGCGCCTGGATGAGTTCGCAGACGACCACCGCGACCGAGCCGGCGGGGATCCCTCCCCGCCGGCTCCAGGCGCAGAGCAAGCGCTACGGCGAGCGGGCGATCAAGTGGCTGCTCGGTTTCTGCGCGATCCTCTCGGTTCTCACCACGACCGCGATCATCATCTCCCTGCTCGGGCCGACGATCGGCTTCTTCGAGATCGTCCCGGCCAAGGAATTCTTCTTCGAGATCGACTGGACGCCCCAGTTCGAGCCGCCCAGCTTCGGCGTCCTCTCGATCGTCGCCGGCACCATCAACGTCGCCCTCTGGGGGCTGGTGTTCGCGATCCCGATCGGCCTCGGGGCGGCCATCTACCTCAGCGAGTACGCCTCGCCGCGGGCGCGCAAGACGATCAAGCCGGTGCTCGAGGTGCTGGTCGGCATCCCCACCGTCGCGATCGGCATCTTCGCGGTCAGCTTCATCCTTCCCCACGTCATCGTCCCGCTCTGGCCGGGGGACTTCCTCGGCGGCCCTGAGGGCAAGCCCTTCCTGGCGCTCGCGGCAGCGCTCGGCGTCGGCCTGATGGTGGTGCCGATCATCGCCTCCCTCTCCGACGACGCGATGCGGGCGGTGCCGCGAGGGCTGCACGAAGGCGCCTACGCCCTGGGGGCGACCAAAGCCAAGGTGGCGACGCGGGTGATCTTCCCGGCGGCGCTCTCGGGGATCGTCGCCTCGATCGTGCTGGCGTTTTCGCGCGCGGCGGGGGAGACGATGATCGTCGTCATCGCCGGCGGTTCGACCCCGAAGTTCACCCTCAACCCGATGGAGTCGATCCAGACGATGACCTCCTACATCGCCACCACCGCCACCGGCGACATCGGCGTCGGGACCACCGAGTACAAAAGCATCTTCGCCGTCGGCGCCCTGCTCTTCGCGATCACGCTGGTGATGAACGTGGTCAGCATCCGTCTCGTCCGCAAGTACCGCGAGGTGTACGAGTGATGGAGGCCGGGGGCGCGAGCGCGCGGAACCGGCTAGCCGTCGCCGGCGCGCGGGCGACGACGCAGGCGATGCTGCGCGACCAGCCGCGCGGCGACGTGATCCGCAACACCGTCTTCGCCGGCCTGCTCCTGCTCGCGGTGGTGATCGCCCTCGCCGGGTTGGCGGCGCTGCTGATCCAGGCCTTCCTCCGGGGGGCTTCCGTTCTCAGCCTCGACCTGATCGACAACCCGCCCTCGACCGCCTTTCCCGACAAAGCCGGCTACCGCCCGGCGATCCTCGGCTCGCTGCAGCTGATCGCCGGGGTGATGCTCTTCGTCGTCCCGGTCGGGGTGGGGGCGGCGATCTACCTCGAGGAGTACGCCGACAAGACCCGCTGGTGGAACAAGCTGGTCGAGGTCAACATCCAGAACCTCGCCGCGGTGCCCTCGATCATCTACGGCATCCTCGGGCTCGCCTTCATCGTCCGCGGGCCGCTCGACCTCGGCTTCATCCTCGCCGCCGGCTCGCTGACCCTGGCGCTGCTGGTGCTGCCGATGGTGATCATCGCCGCGCGCGAGGCGCTGCGCGCCGTCCCCGACTCGATCCGCCAGGGGTCGCTGGCACTGGGGGCGACGCAGTGGCAGACGATCCGCACCCAGGTCCTGCCGGCCTCGATCCCCGGGATCGCGACCGGGGTGATCCTCGCCGTCTCCCGCGCCCTCGGCGAGACCGCACCGCTGCTCCTGGTCGGGGCGACCGTCTTCGTCACCTTCGACCCGACCCCGTTCGGCAGCGACGGCTACTCGGCGATGCCGGTGCAGATCTTCAACTACGCGCTGCGGCCCCAGGACGAGTTCCAGACCCTGGCCTTCGCGGGGGTGCTGGTGATGCTGGCGGTCCTGCTGGCGATGAACTCCTTCGCAATCTGGCTTCGAAATCGCTACGAGCAAAGGTGGTAGGTGAGTGTTGACTGAGCAGACGCCGAAGATCGAGGTGCGGCCGGAATTCCAATCCGGGCCGGCGCCCAAGGCGCGGGAAAAGGTGTTCGAGCTGAAGGGCATCGACGTCCTCTACGGCAGCGTTCCCGCGGTCAGGGATATCTCGATGGAGATCGGCCACAAGGAGATCACCGCCCTGATCGGCCCCTCCGGTTGCGGCAAGAGCACGCTGCTGCGCTGCCTCAACCGGATGAACGACCTGATCCCGACCGCGCGGGTCCAGGGCGAGCTGCTCTACCACGGCGAGGACCTCTACGGGCCGAACGTCGACCCGGTGCAGGTGCGGAAACTGATCGGGATGGTGTTCCAGAAACCGAATCCGTTCCCGAAGTCGATCTACGACAACATCGCTTTCGGGCCGCGGGTCCTCGGCCGCAAGAAGGGCCTCGACGAGGTGGTCGAGAAGGCGCTGCGGGGAGCGGCGCTCTGGGACGAGGTCAAGGACCGGCTCCAGGACAACGCCTTCGGCCTCTCCGGCGGCCAGCAGCAGCGGCTCTGCATCGCCCGCTGCATCGCCGTCGAGCCCGACGTGATCCTGATG
>JALZHV010000290.1 GCA_030860625.1 Actinomycetota bacterium | reverse complement strand
AGCTGGAGGAGGGGGCGGGGACGGACGGCGCCGCCGCGCGCATCTACAGCGCCGGCCAGCGGCTGAGCCGCGACGGCCGTGCCTTCGAGACCGGGGCGGGGGAGGCGCAGGGGCCTCGCAGCGCGCAACCGCGAGAAATTTTTGGTGTCTGCGGCGCCGCCTGCCTGCTGCGGCGCGAGCTCTTCGACCAGCTCGGCGGCTACGACGAGCGCTACTTCGCCTTCTACGAGGACGTCGACCTCAACGTCCGCGCCCACGTCGCCGGCCGGCGCTTCGCCTACGTCCCCGAGGCGGTCGTCTGGCACGTCGGGAATGCTTCCTGGATGGCCGGTGCCACCAGTCCCGGCGCCTGGAACGCGCGCCTCGTCGCCCGCAACCGAGTCGCCACCCAGGCCAAGTTCATGCCCGCGCGGGCCCTGCCGCGCGTCCTCGCCGTCGAGGCCGGAGCGCTGCTGAAGGCGGCCCGCGAACGCCGCTTCCGCGCTACCCTGCGCGGCAAGCTGGAAGGGCTGGCCTGGCTGCCGGCGATGCTGCGCGAGCGTCGCCGGCTGCGCCGCGAGGGAGATCTGGGCGCGGCCCGGGAGTGGCTGGGCCGGTGAGGCGGAAGATCTGCGTCGTCTCCTCCGAGCACTCGCCCTACGGCGGGATCGGCAGCACCCTGCGGCGGCAGGTCGAGCTGCTCGCGAGCCGCCACGACGTCACCTACATCGAGTGTCCGGAGCCGAGCGGGGAGGTCGCGGCGATCTCCTACGCCAGCGAGGACCACGAACGCTCGGCGGCGGTGCTGGCGGAGATCGAGCGCGCCTACGCGGGGACCGACGGCCCCGAGTACCTCGAGGTCTGCGACTACCGCGCGCCGGGCCTCGTCCCCCTGCAGGCGCGGGCGGCGGGGCACCCGCTGCTGCGCGACACCGTGGTCGGGGTGCAGGTCTCCTCGACCGCCGAGCTGCTCGCCCTCCATGACGGCAGGTCGGGGCTGCCGGGCGAAGCGCGGGTGGCGGACCTCGAGCGCGAGCAGCTCCGGCTCGCCGACGTGCTGCTCTGGCCCGGTGGCGACATTCTCGGGGTCTACCGCCGCTACTACGGCGAGGGGCTGCTGCCCCCGGCGGCGCGGGTGGGGCGACCGTTCCCCGTGCCGGAGGCGCCGCCCCAGCTGCCGCCGCCGGACCTGGACGGCCCGCTGCGGATCCTCTACGCGGGCCGGCTGCAGCGCCTCAAGGGCGTTCTCGACCTGGTCGAAGCCTGCCTGCGCCTGCCGCGCGAGGACTGGGAGCTGACCCTGATCGGCGCCGACACCCAGACGGCGCCGCTGGGCCAGTCGGTGCGGATGACGATCGAAGCGATGTGCGGGGGCGACCCGCGGGTGCGGATCGAGGACGCGCTTCCCCACGAGGAGCTGCAGCGGCGCTGGGCCGAGCACGACCTGCTGGTCGTCGCTTCCACCTTCGAGGTGCAGGCGAACGTCGCGCTGGAGGCGATGCGGGCGGGGCTGCCGGTGCTCTCGACGCCGGTCGGCGGGCAGGCGGCGGTCGTCGAGGACGGGGTCAGCGGCTGGCTCACCGAGGGGGTCGGCGCCGAGGCGATCGGGCGGACGCTCGGCCGGCTGCTGGAGGACCGCGGGGAGGTGGCGCGGGTCCGCTCCTCCGGCGCGGTCTTCGAGCGCTTCCTCCGCCTCACCGACCCGGAGGCCTACCTCGACACCTACGAGGAGCTGCTCGCGATGCCGCGGGCGCCGCGGCCCGCGTCCCCGGCCGCCGGCGAGGAGCCGCGGGTGACGGCGGTGGTCCCGTACTACCGCGCCCACGCCTACGTCGAGGAGGCGGTCGGGTCCCTGCTTGCCCAGACCCACCGCAACCTCGAGGTGCTGCTGGTCAACGACGGCTCCTTCCAACCGGAGGACGCCGTGCTCGAGGAGCTCGCCCGCGACCCGCGGGTGACCGTGGTGCACCAGCTGAACGAAGGCGACGGCGGCGCCCGCAACCTCGGCTTCGCGCTGGCGGAGGGCGAGTACCTGATGAGCTTCGACGCCGACAACGTGCTCGAGCCGGAGTTCGTCGCCCGCGCCCTGGCGATGCTCCGCGCCGACCCGGCGCTCGCCTACGTCACCTGCTGGCTGCGCTTCGTCGGCCCTGAGGGGGAGGAGCTCGACGGTCGCGGCTACGCGCCGCTCGGCAACCGGGTCCTGGGCGGCGAGGAGGAGAACTGGGACGGCGACACGATCGCCCTGCTCCGCCGCAGCGCCCTCGCCGAGCTCGACCCGCCCTTCCTCCCCCAGGTGGCGATCCACAGCGACTGGCTCCTCTACCGCCGCCTCCGCGCCCAGGGGCAGTACGGTGCCGTCATTCCCGAGCGCCTGGCCAGGTACCGCGTCCACCCCGACTCGCTGCTGCGGTCCCACGACGAGCGGCTGCACGAGCGCAGCTGGAACGAAGGCCGCGACCGGCGCCGCATGGAGGAGACGCGATGGGTGAGGTAGAGGAGCTGCTGCGCGTCAACGCGGAGCTCGCCGCCGAGCTCCGCGCCCTCTCGGGCGGGAAAGCGGGCGAGCCCCGCTCCGCAGTAGTCCCCGCCGCCCGCGGCATCGCCCGCCTGCAGGGCGAACGCGACACCCTCGCTGCCCGTCTCGCCGAGACCGAGGCGGAGCTGAAGGCGACCAAGGACGACCGCGACGGGCTCGAGCGGCAGAACCAGGAGATGGCCGCCGAGATCGCGCGGTTGAGCGTCGGTTTCCGCGGGGTGCTTCGGCGGGCGCGGGGGCGGCTACTGAGTCGGTAGAGGGTCAGCCACCCCCTTCCCCGAAGACCGTTGCGCAGCTGGTCGGCTAGGCGATTCGGATGGTGGACTCAGGAGCCTTCGGGGAAGGGGGTGGCGGACCTGTCCGGATCGGCGGCGATCAACCTCGGCGGCGGCGGCGTAGGGCGAGAGCGGTTCGGGGGCTGATGTCGAGCAGGGGGACATCGGCGATGTGGCGTCGCTCCAAGCCGGCGCCCTCGCGGTACCCGCGGAGGCGGCCGCGGAGGCCGGCGG
>JALZHV010000289.1 GCA_030860625.1 Actinomycetota bacterium | reverse complement strand
GTCAGCGGCGACAAGGTCGCCGACGGCTCCCTCGCCGGCGCCGACGTCGCCGACAAATCCCTGACCGGCGCCGACGTCGCCGACAACTCGCTGACCGGCGCCGACGTCGACGAGTCGAGCCTGAACCTGCCGACCCCGCCGACTCCGCCCGCGACCGACCTCACCGGCTACGCCAAGGTCGTCGCCCAGGGCTACATCACCGGCCCCGGCCCGCTCAGCACCGCTGACCGTTGCAACAGCGTCGGCACGCCCGCCCCTGGCGTCCAGTTCAACGACACGGTGGTCATCGCCCCGACGGCTCTCTACGAAGACGTCGTCTTCACCGCCACCATCAACGCCGACACCGTCGCCTACATGGCCTGCTTCACGGCCCCGACGGGCAGCATCAACATCGGCGGCGACGTCCACTACACGGTCCTGCGCCCGCAGTCGTAACGGAAGCGCGGTTCGCTCAGGCGAGGCGGCGGGTGAAGCTCTCCTCGAGGGCTTTCTCGCCGTCCTCGCCGGGCACGGTCTTGTCGAGCCGCAGGAAGGCGTCCTTGCCGTCGATGTGGAGGCTCGCCACCTGGTTGTCGAAGTAGGGGCCCTCGAGCGTCCGCCAGCGGATTCCCGGGTCGGGGGCCTTGGCCAGGCGCGCCAGCGAGCGGGCGAAGAGGTTCATCGGCCGGCCGAAGCCCCAGCGCACCACCCGCCGCTCTTTTTCGTCGAGCGGGTTGCGGTAGGGCGAGCAGACCGCCTGGTAGACGGGGGCGCGCTCGGCCCCGCCGTTTTCCGAGCGGGGGTAGGCGACCTCGCAGAGGTAGGCGTGGTGGACGTCGCCGGAGAGGACGACGACCGAGCTCGGCGCCTTGCCGCGCTTGCCGGTGGCCACCTCGTGCAGGAGGTCGCGCAGTTTCGCGAACGACTCCTGGAAGGCGGGCCAGTGGTCGAAGTCGACTTCGCGGCGGATCTTCTCGCTGGCCCAGGCGCCGACCCGGCCCCAGGCCCCTTTGCAGAGCTCCTCGTTCCAGGCCTCGAGCCGGTCGAAGGCGGGGGAGAGGAGCCAGGGGACGGTGCTGCAGATCAGCAGGTGGTCGAAGTCGCCTTCGGCGCGCTCGACGATCCACTCCCACTCTTCGTCGTCGACCATCGCCCGCCGCCCCTCCTCCAGCACCCGCCCGGCGCGGGCGTCGATGAAGATCGCCCGGGTGCGGCCGAAGTCGCGGCAGAAGCTCCAGCGGGTGCCGGACCCGGTCGACTGGATTCGGTGGGCCCAGGCGAAGATCTCTTCCTCGCCTTTCTGGTTGCCGCGAATCCGCTGGTAGAGCTCGTTCTCGGAGAGCTCGCGGGGCGAGAGGTTGCCGAGGTGCTGGTAGATCCAGTAGCTGGCGATGCAGCCGACCGCGCGCCGGTGCCACCACGACTTCTGCTGCGCCTCCAGCAGCCAGCCGCGGGAGATGTTCCAGTCGTCGCTCATGTCGTGGTCGTCCCAGAGCATCGAGACCGAGACGTTGGAGAACAGCCAGCGGATCACCGGGTCCTCCCAGCTCTCCTGGTAGAGCCAGGTGTACTCCTCGAAGTCGGTCACCTCGTCGTAGGGCTCGGTGTCGGTGCCGCGCCGTTCGCGGATCTTCGCGCGGGTCTTCGGCGAGCCCTCGTCGACGTAGACCTGGTCGCCGAGCAGGAAGAGCTGGTCGGGCCACTCGTCGCGGTCGCCTTCGGCCATCTGCAGGGCGAGCACCCAGAGCGCGTCGAACTCGTGGCCCTCCTCGTGCTCGTCTTTGGGCTGATCGAAGGGCGGCTCGTGCGGCACCGCGACCCGGCAGGAGCCGAAGTAGACGTCGAGCGACTTGTCGGCGTCGACGGTGCGGATCGCGCTGGGCGGGAGGTCGGAGTCGGGCTCCGGCCAGCGGGTCTCCCCGTCGAGCTTGACCTCGTACTCGTAGCGCGAGGCCGGCTCCAACCCCTCGATGCAGACGAGCGCGTAGTGGTGCCCCTCGACCCGGAAGGTGTGCTCGCGATGGCCGAGGATCTCGACCTCGCAGGCCTCGCTGGTCTCGACCCAGACGGTCGCGTCGTTGTCGGAGACGTGGCGCAGGACGGGGCCAAGGACGAGTTCGCTCATGCCGCCACGCTACTCAATGCCTCGACCGCCTATCTCTTGGATTGGTGTTCCTAACTAAAACGATTCGGGAATAGAGCCGTCAGGGCTTTTGTAGAAAAGCGCTGACAGGTGTGGGTGACGATCCGTTTATGAGGGTGTCTCAAGAGCCCCAACCCTTGAACGGACGGCCCGCAATGGGAAGATCGATCGATGAGCGAAGCAGCAGCTGCCCCGGGATTCGCCCGCCTGCTCTCCGACGACCGCTTGACGCGGCGGGCGGTGAGCGGGGACGAGCGCGCCTTCGCGGCGATCTTCCGGCGCTATCACCAGCCGCTCTACCGCTTCTGCCTGGCGATCGTCGGCAATCCGGAGGACGCTCAGGACGCGCTGCAGAACACGATGATCAAGGTGATGCGGGCGCTGCCGGGCGAGGGCCGCAAGATCGAGCTGAAGCCCTGGCTCTACCGGATCGCCCACAACGAGTCGATCGACCTGCTGCGGCGGCGGCGGGAGACGAGCGAGCTGGACGTCGAGCAGGTGGCGCCGGGCTACGGGCTGGCGGAGGACGCGGCGACGCGGGAACGGCTGCGGCAGCTGCTGGCCGACCTCAAGGCGCTGCCGGAACGCCAGCGCGAGGTGCTGGTGATGCGCGAGATGGGCGGACTCGACTTCGAGGAGATCGGCACCGCGCTCGACACCTCCGGGGCGGTCGCCCGGCAGGCGCTCTACGAGGCGCGGCAGAGCCTGCGGCAGATGGACGAAGGACGTGAGATGAGCTGCGAGACGGTGACCAAAGCGCTTTCCGACGGTGACGGCCGGGTGACCCGGCGCCGCGACGTGCGCGCCCACCTGCGCGCCTGCACCCACTGCCAGCGCTTCCGCGAGGAAATCAAAGCCCGCCAGCACGACTTCGCGCTGCTGGCGCCGCTGCCGGCGGTCGCGGCAGCCGGCCTGCTCCAGGGC
>JALZHV010000288.1 GCA_030860625.1 Actinomycetota bacterium | reverse complement strand
GTCGAGGGCCAGTACGGCGAGGCGATGCGCGAGTCGGGCGTCGTCCGCAAGTTCGCCCAGATCCCCGTCGCCCGCATCTGGCACAGCGGCCGCCTCTCGGTCTTCGAGATGAGGAACCGGCCGTGAGGGGGCACCGCGACCTCGGGCGCGCCTCCGTCGCCGCGGTCGTCTGCGCGCTGGTCGCTGGGCTGGTGCCGTGGGAGATCGTGCGGCTGGCCGCGGCGCTGCCGCTGACCCTGTTCCTGCCCGGCTACGCGACGATCGCCGCCGCCTTCGCCAAGCGCGAGCTGGCGCTGCCGAAGCGGCTGATGCTGAGCGTCGCCACCAGCCTGATGGTCCTGGTCCTCAGCACCTTCCTCCTCAACATCCCCTCCTTCGGGATCAGGACGGCGAGCTGGGCGGTGTGGCTGCCACTGCTCGTCGTCGCCCTCTGCCGGCTGGCGGGGGTGCGGCGCGGGCCGCCGCGGCGGGGGAAGCGGGGACCAGATCCGCTGCCGAGGCCGACGCTGCGCAGCGTCGCCCTCGTCTCCGTCGCGATCCTGGTCGGGGCCGCGGCCGTCGCCCTCGCCCAGAAGCCGCTGCCGGCGGAGAACGCGGTCGGGTACACGGCGCTCTGGATGCTGCCGACCGACAAAAGCGAAGACAGCGCCACGATCGGCGTGATCAGCAACGAACACGACCCCGCCTCCTACACGCTGGAAGTCAGCCTCGGGGAGGAGGGGGAAAGCCAGTCGCAGACCTATGAGGTGGAGCTCGAGCCGGGGGAGGAGAAGACCTTCGAGCTCGCCGTTCCTCCCGCTCCCGAGGGCAGGACCAAAGTGGTCGCTTCGCTCTACCGGGAGGACGAACCGGACCGCCTCTACCGGAGGGTGACGAGCTGGCTGCCGCGGCTGAAAACGTTCCCTTGACGGGCGGGGCGGTGCCGGCCGTCGACATCGTCGTCACCAACCACGACTACGCCCGCTTCCTGCCCGCGGCGATCGAGAGCGCCTGCGCGCAGACGCACCCGCGGGTGAGCGTGGTCGTCGTCGACGATGGCTCGACCGACGAGTCGCGGGAGGTGTTGCGACGCTACGAGGACCGGGTCGAGGTGGTGCTGAAGGAGCAGGGCGGGCAGGCGTCGGCGATCAACGCCGGGCTCGAGCGCTGCCGCGGCGAGGTGCTGCTCCTCCTCGACGCCGACGACGTGCTGCGGCCGCAGGCGGCCGAGCGGGTGGCGGCGGCCTTCGCGGCGAACCCGCGCCTGTCCAAGGTCCAGTTCCCGATGGCGATCGTCGACGCCGACGGCAACCCGACCGGCGCGGTCAAGCCCGGCGGCCACCTGCGGGCGCCGACCGGCGACCAGCGCCGCGCCGAGCTCGCCTTCCCCTTCGACCTGCCCTGGCTGCCGGGCGGCGGCACCGGCTTCCGCACCGAGGCGGTGCGGCGGATCCTGCCGATCCCCGCCGCCGACTACCCGCGCAGCGGCGCCGACTGGTACCTCGTCCACCTCACCGCCCTGCTCGGGGAGGCGGCCCTCCTCGACGAGGTCTGTGCCGAGTACCGGGTCCACGGCGGCAACCACTACGAGCTCGACCGTGACGAGATCGACCTCGGCCACGTCCGCGAGTCGATCGTCTTCGCCGCCGCGACGGCGCGCTCGCTGGAAGCGCTCGCCGACGAGCTCGGCCTCGCCGGGCCGCGGCCGATCCTCTCCTACGCCGACCTCGCCAACCGGCTGGTCTCGTTGAGGCTGGAGCCGCGGCGCCACCCGGTTGCCGCCGACCGTCCCGGCGCCCTGCTGGCCGACGCCGTCCGCGCCGTCCGCCGCCGCTTCGACGTCTCCTGGCCGATGAAGGCGATGCTCGTCGCCTGGTTCGCACTGGAGGCGCTGGCGCCGAGGCCGCTCGCTCGCCCGCTGGCCGAGCTGTTTCTCTTCCCCGGCAGGCGGGCGGGGTTCAACCGGTTGCTGAGTAGATTGCAGCGCTGATGCGGATCCTGATCGTCACCGACCACTACCCGCCGTTCATCGGCGGCGCCCACCGCCAGGCGCGGCTGCTCGCGGGCGGGATGGCGCAGCGCGGCCATGACGTCGCCGTCGCCACCGCCTGGCACGGCGGCCTGCCCGGGCTCGACTGGGAAGAGAACGTCACCGTCCACCGGCTGCGGCAGCTGCGGACCGCCTTCCGCTCGTTGATCAAGGACGAGGAGCAGCGCCACCAGCCGCCATTTCCCGACCCGATCACGGTCGCCGGGCTGCGGCGGCTGATCAAGGGCTTCGAACCCGACGTGATCCACGCCTACGGCTGGCTCGCCTTCTCGGTCGCGGTGGCGCTGGGGCGGCGGCGGATCCCGCTCTTGATCTCCGCCCGCGACTACGGGTACTTCTGCGCGAACAGGACGCTGCTGCGCAAAGGCGAGCCCTGCGCCGGGCCGGCGCCGCTGAAGTGCGCGACCTGCGCCAGCGAGTACTACGGGGGCGCGCCGAAGGGGCTGGCCGCGACCGCGGGCGTCTACATGTGCCGGCCGCTCCTGGCGCGGAAGATGACCGGCCTGCACAGCGTCAGCAGCTTCGTCCACGACGTCACCACCCGGTACGTGTTCGGGCCGGGCGGGCCGCCGGAGGGGCTGGTGCAGGTGACGATCCCGAGCTTCCAGGACGTCGCCCCCGACGAACCGGTCGACAGCTCCGACGGCGAGGTCGGCGCCTACCTGGCGCGGCTGCCCGAGGAGCCGTTCATCCTCTACGTCGGCGCCTTCCGCAAGGTGAAGGGGCTGGAGACGCTCTTCGGCGCTTACGAACGGCTGGAGTCGCCGCCGCCGCTGGTCCTGATGGGTACCTACGAGCGCGACTCCCCCGACGGTTTCCCGCCGGACGCGGTCGTCCTCACCGACGTGCCGCACCGGGCGGTGATGGCCGCCTGGGACCGGGCGATGTTCGGGGTGATGCCCTCGCTGTGGCCGGAGCCGTTCGGCGCCACCGTCGCCGAGGGGATGAACCGCGGCAAGCCGGTGATCGGGACCACGCTCGGCGGCCACGTCGACATGATCGGCGACGACGCCGGGATGCTG
>JALZHV010000022.1 GCA_030860625.1 Actinomycetota bacterium | reverse complement strand
GCGCCGACCTGGCGATCGCGATGGTCGTCACCGATCCCGACGCCCACCCCTACGCGCGCGCCTCGATGATCTGCGTGCCGACCGATACGCCCGGCTTCAACCTGGTGCGGCCGATCTCGGTGATGGGCCACGACGGCGGCCCCGGCCACTGCGAGATCCGCTACGAAGACTGCCGGGTGCCGAAGGAGTTCCTGCTCGGCGAGCGCGGTGCCGGCTTCGCGATTGCCCAGGACCGGCTCGGCCCGGGCCGCATCCATCACTGCATGCGGGCGATCGGGACGGCCGAGCGGGCGCACGAGATGATGTGCCGCCGCGCCAACGAACGCAGCGCCTTCGGCGGCCCGCTGGGCGACAAGCAGTTCGTCCAGGAGTCGATCGCCGCCTCGCGGATGGAGATCGACCAGGCCCGCCTGCTCACCCTCTACGCCGCCTGGAAAATGGACACCGAGGGCAAGCGCGCCGCCCGCCAGTCGATCTCCGCGATCAAGATCGTCGCCGCCAACATGGTGATGGACGTCCTCGACCGCGCGATCCAGGTCCACGGCTCCCTCGGCATGACCGACGACACCCCACTGGCGATCATGTGGCGCTTCAGCCGCATGCTCCGCCTCGCCGACGGCCCCGACGAGGTCCACAAAATGGTCCTCGCCCGCCGCGAGCTCAACCGCTGGGCCAAGCGCGCCGAGGCCGAAGCCGAAGGCAACCTCGAGCCGCGCCACGCGACGCGGATGGTCTAGGCCGCCGGAAGTGGCGAGGGAGGAGGGGCGACAACGGTCGCCCCTCCTAAACAGCGCCTAGTGGTAAAGGACGATGTAGAACGTGAAGTCGTTCGCTACGCCGCCACTGGACGTGATCACCTGCACCGCGGGAGCCGGGCAGTTGCCGGTGCCCCCTACGGTTACCTGGGCAACTGCGCCGAAGGTACCGCCGTACTGCGCGTTCGCAACAGCGCCACGGGCAGCGAAGCTGGGTGAGGTGACGCAGTAAACGCCTGGTGCGGGATGGGTGACGTTGGCGTCGGCCAGGCCCTTCGATAGAGACTCGACGACGTCGCCGTCGCCTTCGATCTTCGCGAAGACCTCGGGCTGAGCCGAGCCGGCCGCGTTCGCGACGTTCGCGCTCGGCACCTGGCCGAGGCTGCCCTCGTTGACCTTGGCACCGGTCACCGCCTCATCGGCGATCTTCCCCGTGGTGATCGCGCCCTCGGCGATCTTCCCGTTGGTCACCGCGCCGTTCTTGATCTTCGCGGCGGTGACGGCGTTCTTCTTGATTTTGGCCGTGGTCACGGCGTTCCTCTTCAGCTGCTTGCTGCCGACCGAGTTCTTTGCCAGCTGCGTGGCGGCGAAGGCCGAGGCGCCGCCGAGGACGAGGAACACGGCGATGGTCGACATCACGTTCGCGTACGTGAGTCGCTTGCGTAGTTGCTTCAAGAGTGAGCTCCCTTATTGAGTAATAGGACGAGAGGGAAGACTTCCGCCACGGGCCGAATTTCCCTTCTCGGACTGGTCCTTCAGGGGGTGACGCCATGAAAAAGGGCCGGGATCGCTCCCGGCCCTTTGGCACTGCCAGGCAAACGGCGACTAGCAGACGATGACCAGATGGAAGCTGCCGTCGGTAATCGAGCCGTCGGGTTCACGGGCGCGAACATCAACCGAGTTGGGGTTGTTGGTCGTTCCGCCCACCTCGACGAAGCCGGCAACTTCGACTCCCGCACCGGGGGTGCCCCGGGTGGCCGACCACGCGCAATTGGAGATGTTGCGGTTGAAGGCAACGTCAACCCCGACGTTCTCGGTGACCGTGGGAGCCGGCTGGCTGGAGCGAACCAGGGTGGTGTTGCCCGCGCCTCCGGGGTTGTCGACAACAGCCCAGAGCACGTTCGAGGCGCTCCCGGCGACATCGGCGGTTTTGGCGCTGGGGACCTGGCCGAAGCTGGCCTCGTCGGCCTTCGCGCCCGTCACCGCGCCGTCGGCGATCTTGGCGCCGGTCACCGCGTTGTTCTTGATCTTGCCGGTGGTGATGGCCTTGTTATTGACTTTCGCCGTGGTCACAGCGTTCTTCTTCAGCTGTTTGGAGCCGACGGAGTTCTTCGCCAGCTGCGTGGCGGCGAAGGCGGTCGCCCCGGTGAGGACGAAGAAGACGGCGATCGACGACATCACGTTCGCGTACGTGAGTCGCTTGCGTAGTTGCTTCAAGAGTGAACTCCCTTATTGCGTAATTAGGACGAAGGGAAAGCTTCCGCCATGGGCCGAACTTCCCTCCTCTGGACTGGTCCGCGGACCTTTTCAGTCGGCCCGGACGAAGTCAACGCTTCTGGACGCGCGTCTAGGCGCTGAAACCGTCCCGCTCGACCCGCTCGGCCTCGTCGGCCAGGCGCTCCACCAACCGGGCGAAGGCCTCGACGCCCTCGTTGACCTTGCCGTAGCCGCCGGCGGTGTAGCGGGCGTAGACGCCCTCGAGGATGATCGCCAGCTTCCAGTAGCCGAGGGCGACGTAGAAGTCGAGTTCGGAGAGGTCGCGGCCGGAGCGCTCGGCGTAGCGGGAGGTCAGCTCCTCGCGGGTCGGGAAGCCCGGCGCGAGGTTGGCGGGCATGCCGAGGGCGAGGGAGTTCTCGCCGCGCTCGGGCCAGTAGACCATCAGCAGGCCGACGTCGGCGAGCGGGTCGCCGAGGGTGCAGAGCTCCCAGTCGACCACCGCCGCCACCTCGCCGGAGTCGGTGAGGATCATGTTGTCGAGGCGGTAGTCGCCGTGGACGATCGTCGCCGGGCCCTGCTCGGGGATCCGCGCCGAGAGCGCCTCGTGGACGCGGTCTATCGGCTCCAGCTCGCGCGTCTTCGACTTCTCCCACTGGCCCTTCCAGCGGTGCAGCTGGCGGGCGACGTAGTCCTCCTTCTTGCCGAGGTCGCCGAGCCCGACCGCGTCGGGGTCAACCGAGTGGATCTGGACCAGGGTGTCGGCGACGCGCTCGCCGATCGCCCGCCGGTCGCCCTCGTCGGGGAAGGTCTCCGCCTCCATCAGGCCGCGCAGGATCGGCCCCTCGACGAACTCCATCACGTAGAAGGGGGCGCCGTTGACGCTCTCGTCCTCGCAGAGGCCGACCACCGGCGCGACCGGCACGTCGGTCTGGCCGAGCGCGGAGACGACCTTGTGCTCGCGGCCCATGTCGTGAGCGGAGCCGAGCCGCTTGCCGAGCGGGGGGCGCCGCAGCGCCCACTTCTGCCCCGCCGCGTCGGTGACGCGGTAGGTCAGGTTCGAGTGGCCGCCGGCGATCCGCTCGAAGCTGAGCGGGAAGTCGACGCCGGGGACGTTCTCGCCGAACCAGGCTTCCAGCGGCTTCTGGTCGATTCCGTCCGGAGCCGCGACGTTGCCGTCTTGCGCGGTAGCCTCGTCAGCCATAGGGGCGCAAGCATATTCACGATCAGGTAGAGGCCTGAACCCGTCGCTTGCCAACCGGCTGAGAATCGGGTTCGCGATCGGCTTTGCCGTGCTCACGGCGATGGCCGTGATCGGCGTCGGCCGCTTCATCGAGCAGCGCCAGGACTTCGAGGACCAGATCGCCCGCTCCTACCAGGTGGAGATGGGCGCGCGGGTGCAGATCGCGCAGGGCGCCGACGGCGAGACGGCGCGGCAGACGGTGGAACGGGAGGCCCAGCGCCGAAGCGAACTCCGCGACGAGATCTCCGCCGACACCCGCGACACCGCCCTGCTCGTCGCCGCCGGGCTGATCGCCGGCCTGACCGGGGCGCTGCTCCTCTTCAGCGGGCTGATCTCCTCGATGCGCCGCCCACTCGAGGAGCTGGTCGACGCCGCCGGACGCCTCGCCGGCGGCGACCGTAGCGCTCGGGTCGAGGTCGGCGGCCTCTCCGAGACGGCGACGCTGGGGACCGCCTTCAACGAGATGGCCGAGGAGCTCGAGCAGGAGGAGAGCCGGCGGCAGGAACTCGACCGGCTCAAAGACGAGTTCGTCCTCACCGCCTCGCACGAGCTGCGCAGCCCGCTCACCTCGGTCCAGGGCTTCGCCGAGCTCTTGATGCTCGACCGCGACTCCCTGACGCCGAAGCAGGCGGAGACGGTGGAGATCATCCTCGACAACTGCCGCCACCTGGTGCGGCTGCTGAACGACCTGCTCGACCTCGCCCGCAGCGACGCCGGCCGCCTCGCGATCCGCCCGGAGCCGACCGAGGTGGCGCCGCTGGTCGAAGACGTCGTGCGTACGATGCGCGGCCAGACCGACGCCGCCGCCCAGACCCTGACCGAACGGGTGCAGCCCGGCCTCCCCCTGATCAACGTCGAGCCCGCCCGGATCCGGCAAATACTGGTGAACCTGCTTACGAACGCGCATGAGTACTCGCCCGAAGGTGCGTCCATCGACGTGCTGGCGCAGGCGGTCGGCGCCGAGGTCGAAATCGCAGTGAGCGACAACGGACCAGGCATCCCCGCCGACCAGCTCGAGCGGATCTTCGACCGCTTCACCCGCGGCGACGCCGGCCTCACCCAGCGGGTGGGCGGCACCGGCCTGGGCCTGGCGATCTCGAAATCGCTGGTCGAGCTGCACGGCGGCAGCATCGTCGCGGAGTCGATCGCCGGCCAAGGGGCGACCTTCCGGGTGCGGCTGCCGATCGCCGCGACCCCGGCGCTCGGCAGCAACGGCGGCAGCCAGGGACGCGCCGCGGCGGGGGCGAGCTGATGGCCACGATCCTCGTCGCCGACGACTCCGAGACGATCCTGCTGCTGATGCGGACCCGGCTGGAGATGGCCGGCCACACCGTCGAGACCGCCGGCGACGGGCAGGAGGTCCTCGACCACATCAGGAGCGGCGTCGTCCCCGACCTCCTCCTGCTCGACGCGATGATGCCCCGCAAGTCAGGCGTCGACGCCCTGCGCGAGCTCCGCGCCGCCGGCTGGGAGGTCCCCGCCGTGATCGTCAGCGCCCACCAGACCCCCGGCGACGCCGACGCCCCCAGCGACCTCGAAATCCAGGGCTTCGCGACCAAGCCGATC
Source organism: Actinomycetota bacterium (assembly GCA_030860625.1). Classification (GTDB taxonomy): domain Bacteria; phylum Actinomycetota; class Thermoleophilia; order Solirubrobacterales; family 70-9; genus VAYN01. The sequence goes on along the minus strand of JALZHV010000022.1, from coordinate 5,717 downwards.
GACTTCGACCTGCTGCTGGAGACAATCGCCGAACTGACGCAGTAGCCATCAGGCGATTGAGGGCTTCGCCACCTCTCGTTCGCAAAGCTCAGAAGCGAGCAGGTACAGCATCTGCTCAGGTTGAGCGGTGACGAACTCTTGGATAAATGCCCCGTACTTGCCCCTCGTCATCGCAGAATAGACATGGGGCTGATAGCGCACCATTGAACCGAAGTGAAATAGCAGCATCCACATCGAAAGTAGCTGTGGGTCCCGCCGCTTTGACTGAGGAGACAGGTGCAAGTAGTACTTTCGATATCCCTGGGTTGAATCTGCGCTCACGATCCTCCAGAGACGATCACGTTGATCGTCAACGAGATCATCGAGGAAGTCATTCGGGCGATGGCCGTAGTTCACCGGTTCAACTTGCTCAAATGCGATGCAATCAGAGGGAATCCCCGATCCCCTTACCTCTCGGAATATGCTTTTGAGGTCACCTTCCTCCAAGACGGTCGAATGGCTCAAGCCAAAGCGAGTCAGGTCTTCGCGCTTGATTAGCAACCGCAGCCACATGAGAGAGGCGCGGGGGTCTTGAAGCATCTCCACTTTATAAATGCCGAGGAATCTCTCTCGTCCGTTAACTGCTTGCCGCCAAAGGCGATGGCCGATTGCGACTTGAGCCATTAGATCTTCAACGTCAACTACTCCGGTTGCCGGCGTCCCGGATCCCAGCCTTCGGCTGAGCTCGGCGAACACATTCACTTTTTTTTCATGTTGTCCCTCGACAACGAGCTTGAAGTCGGCAAGGCTGCTGCCTGATCCAGTCGATTCAGGATGCAAGCCGTGGTAAGACCGGACCAGTTTGCCGTCGTATCCCCTGACCCGTATCAATGGCTTCGCCAGATTTAGAAAGGCGTAGTAATAGAGCAGCGGGTTGGCTGAAGTGTAGGTACCCGCGGTTGCGTAGAACTGGCGAGCTTGATCCAAAAAAGCCAATGCCTCTTCTCGCTCAGATTCGTCCTGCACCCGAGTAGTGATCTCTCCCGACATCACAGCCCAGGGGCTAGTCGCGAAGAGAGAGTCGTAAACAGCCTTACGGCGCCCCCCACGTCCTACGGGAAAGTAGGAGAAGGGCAGCTTTCGCCCATTGACTTCGAGCGGCTGACCGGGCCGAGCCTGTGCAACAGGTGGCATCAGGCGGCCTCGCTAGTACTAGAACTATTCTTGATCTACAGAAATCTACCTGAGCTATAAAGAAAAGCTCAGCTCTTAGCGATCTCGAGGCGGATCTCTTTGCCCCCGAGCTTGGTGCCGTCGAGGTACTCGACGGTGCGCTCGGCGACGTCCGGGTCGACCTCGACGAAGGAGAAGCGGTGGAGGACGCGGACGTCGTGGATGGCCTCGTCGGGCAGGACGGCGCCCTCGCGCAGGGCCCAGCGCAGCGCCTCCTCGTCGATGCCGCTGCGCTCGCCGCGGTTGACGAAGAGCTTGGTCGTCTTCGCCTTGTCGGCGGCGTCCTCCTCGCCGGCGTTGGCGCCGTCGCCATTCGCCGCGGCGGTGGCGGCAGGCTGCTGCTCGCGTTCGCGGCGCGGTTTCCGCTCGCGACGGCGCGGCCGCGGGGCGTGCTCGAGCCGCTCCTCGGGGGTCTCCCACTCGCCGATCGTGGTGCTGACGTCGCGCTCGATGCGGGCGATCTCGTCGCGCTGGTCCGGCGTCACGAAGGTGATCGCGCGGCCGGTGCGCCCGACGCGGCCGGTGCGGCCGATCCGGTGCACGTAGGTCTCCGAGGAGTTGGGCACGTCGTAGTTGATGACGTGGGTGACGTGGTCGACGTCGAGCCCGCGGGCGGCGATGTCGGTCGCCACCAGCAGCCGCACGCGGTGGTCCTTGAAGGAGATCATCACCCCGTCGCGGACGCCCTGGCTGAGGTCGCCGTGCAGTGCCTTCGCGTCGAGCCCTTTGTCCTTCAGCGTCCTCTCCAGCTTCGAGGCGCCGATTTTGGTCCGGGTGAAGATGATCGCCTGCTCGGGTTCTTCGACCTTCAGCAACTCGACCAGGCGCGACGCCTTCTCCTTGGCCGGGACCTCGACGTAGGCCTGCTGGATCGCGTCGACGGTGAGTTCTTCCGGGGTGATGCTGATCGTCGTCGGGTCGTACATGTAGCCCTCGGCGAGCTTCTGGATCGGCGGCGGCATCGTCGCCGAGAAGAGCGCCGTCTGGCGCCCGCTCGGGCACATCCGCAGGATCTTCTCGACGTCCTCGATGAAGCCGAGGTCGAGCATCTCGTCGGCCTCGTCGAGGACGACGTAGCGGGCCGCGGTCAAGACCAGTGAGCGGCGCGACATCAGGTCCATCATCCGCCCCACGGTGGCGACGACCACGTGCGCCCCCGAGCGCAGCTGCGACTGCTGCGAGCGGATCGGGGCGCCGCCGAAGACGGCGACGATCTCGATGTCGAGGTGCTCAGCGTAGGAGCGCAGCGCCTGCGTCACCTGGATGCAGAGCTCGCGGGTCGGGGTGAGGACGATCGCCTGCACCTCTTCGTTGGCCGGGTCGAGGTACTGCAGCAGCGGCAGCCCAAAGGCCGCCGTCTTGCCGGTCCCGGTCTGGGCCTGGCCGATCACGTCGTGGCCGCCTAGCAGCGCCGGGATCGCCTGCTCCTGGATCGGCGTCGGGTTCTCGTAGCCGAGCTCGTCGAGGGCTTGCTGGATGTCGGGCGAGAGGCCTAGGTCTTTGAAAGCAGTCATAAGAGGATCAACGCGAGGGGTCGAGCAGGAGCTTGCCCGTGGTGCGGCGGGCGATCAGGTCTTCGTGCGCCCGCGCCGCTTCGGAGAGCGGGTAGACCTCCCCGATCGTAACCGTCAGCTCGTCGGCGGCGATCGCGCTCAACAAATCGCTGATCATCGGCGCCAGCAGGTCCTGGCGCACGAGCAGGTGGGCGAGCCAGAAGCCGATCACCGATTTCGAGCCGCGGAGAAGCGCCGCGGTGGAGACCTGACGCTGTTCGCGCGAGGCGATCCCGAAGACGACCATCCGCCCCAGCGGGGCCAGCACGTCCATCTCGGCGTCGAAGGCGTCGCCGCCGCTCATGTGCAGGACCGCGTCGACGCGCTTGCCGTCATTGGCCTCGCGGATCGCGCCGCCGAGGTCCTCGGCGCGGGAATCGACGCAGGCGTCGGCGCCGAGGCCGCGCACCAGCTCCCGCTTCTCCTCGCTGGAGGCGAGGCCGATCACCTTCGCGCCGGCCCGCTTGGCCAGCTGCACGGCAAGCGTGCCGGTGCCGCCGGCTGCCGCCTCGACGACGATCGTCTCCCCCGGCTCGATCCGAGCGCAGCGGTGGACCAGCGCCAGCGCGGTCAGCCCCTGCAGCAGCCCCCCGGCGGCCTCGTCGTCGTCGACCTCGTCGGGGATCGGGATCAGCATCGTCGCCGGCACCGCGACCTTCTCGGCGTAGCCGCCGCTGCCGAGTAGCGCCGCGACTCGGTGGCCGTCGGGCGTGCGGCCGCTGACCTCGGCGCCCGGGATCAGCGGCAAAGTCTGTTTGGCGAGATAGTCGTCGCGGGAGGCGTGGGTGTCGGCGAAGTTGATGCCACCGCGCGTCACCTCGACCAGGACCTCCCCCTCGCCGGGCGTCGGGTCCTCGATCTCGACGTGCTGGAGGACCTCCGGCCCGCCGAACTCCTCTATGCGAATCGCCTTCACTGGACGCGGAGTCTCGCAGGCGCAGCCGCTCCTGCGCTCTCTCCTCAGCGCCCAATCATTAGGCTGCCCTCGCAATGTCGCTCACCGTTGTCGGATCAATCGCCTTTGACGCCGTCAAGACCCCGTTCGGGGAGCGCGAGCGGATGCTCGGCGGCGCCGCCGTCCACTTCTCGCTCGCCGCCAGCTTCTTCACCGAGGTGCGGCCGGTCGGGCCAGTCGGCGACGACTTCGGCGCCGAGGAGTTCGCCGTGCTGGAGAAGCGCGGCGTCCTCTGCGACGACATCGAGCGGGTCGAGGGCGGCCAGTCGTTCTTCTGGCGCGGCCGCTACGAGTACGACCTCAACGTCGCCCACACCGAGGACACTCAGCTCGGCGTCTTCGGCGAGTTCCAGCCGAAGCTCTCGGAGGCCGCGCAGGCGGCCGACACCCTCTTCCTCGCCAACATCCAGCCGGACCTGCAGCGTCAGGTCCGCGCCCAGTGCACGGCGGCCCGGCTCAGCGGCCTCGACTCGATGAACCTCTGGATCGAAACCGCCAAAGACTCGCTGAGCGCGGCGATCGCCGAGGTCGACGTCCTCGTCGTCAACGACGCCGAGATCCGCATGCTGACCGGCGAGTCCAACCTCTGCCGCGCCGCCCGCGCGGTGATGGCGATGGGGCCGCGCGCGGTCGTCGCCAAGCAGGGCGAGTACGGCGCCGCGCTCTTCACCGCCGGCGCCAACTTCTTCGCCCTCCCCGGCTTCCCGCTGGAGGACGTCCGCGACCCGACCGGGGCCGGCGACAGCTTCGCCGGCGGCTTCTTCGGCTACCTCGACAGCGTCGAGGGCGAGCTGAACGACGCGGAGCTGCGGCGGGCGATGGGCTACGGCACCGTGCTCGCCTCCTTCAACGTCGAAGAGTTCGGTACCGAGCGGGTCTCCCGCCTCACCCGCGAGGAGATCGACGCTCGCTTCGAGCAGCTGCGCTCGATGACGCAGTTCGAGGGGCCGGCAGCGATCACCCCCTAGACTTGTCCCCTCCTTGACCACCCAGTCTTAGAAGGAGGGGCGATGGCCACCGAGCAGCAGACCCAGGACCAAACGGCTGACGGCGCCAATGCCTCCGGCGATTCCGGCACCGAGTCGCTGACGATCACCGACAACCGCACCGGGCAGACCTACGAGCTGCCGATCTCCGACGGCACGGTGCGGGCGATGGACCTGCGCCAGATCAAAGTCCGCGAGGACGAATTCGGGATGATGGCCTACGACCCGGCCTTCACCAACACCGCCTCCTGCCGCTCCTCGATCACCTACATCGACGGCGCCGCCGGGATCCTCGAACACCGCGGCTACTCGATCGAGCAGCTGTGTGAGAAGTCGACCTACCTCGAGGTCGCCTACCTGCTGATCTTCGGCGAGCTGCCGACCACCGCCCAGCTCGACCGCTGGGTCTACGACATCACCCACCACACCTTCGTCCACGAGGACCTCAAGCACTTCTTCGAGGGCTTCCGCTACGACGCCCACCCGATGGGGATGCTGCTGGCCGGCGTCGGCGCGCTCTCGACCTTCTACCCCGACGCGAAGCAGATCGGCGACCCGGAAGAGCGCTACATGGCGGCGGTGCGGCTGATCGCGAAGATCCCGACCCTCGCCGCCTTCTCCTACCGGCACAACATGGGACTGCCCTACGTCTATCCCGACAACGACCTCAACTACGCGCAGAACTTCCTCTCGATGATGTTCAAGAAGACGGAAGACCGGCACGTGCCGAAGGAGGCGCTGGAGAAAGCGCTCGACGTCCTCTTCATCCTCCACGCCGATCACGAGCAGAACTGCTCGACCAGCGCGGTGCGCGGGGTCGGCTCCTCCGACGTCGACCCCTACTCGGCGGTCGCGGCCGGCGTGGCCGCGCTCTACGGGCCGCTCCACGGCGGCGCCAACGAGGCGGTGCTGCGGATGCTGCGACGGATCGAGTCGCCGGAGAACATCCCGGACTTCCTCGAGCGGGTGAAGGCGCGCGAGGAGAAACTGATGGGCTTCGGCCACCGCGTG
>JALZHV010000021.1 GCA_030860625.1 Actinomycetota bacterium | reverse complement strand
ACCCAGGCCGCCTACCGCTTCCGCGTCAAGCGCCGGAGCTGAGCCGCTCGGCCAGGCCGGAGTGGCGGCCGCCGCTGTCGTCGCGGCGGACGGCGGCGGCGAGGGAGGCCTGGTCGCCAATCAGCACGCAGCTCGAGCGGGCGCGGGTGATGGCGGTGTAAAGAAGGGGGCGGTTGAGCATCCGCGAGTGCGAGCGGTGGCAGACGCCGACCACCACCGGGACCTCGCAGCCCTGGGCCTTGTGGACCGAGATCGCGTAGGCGAGGCGGAGGGTGTTGGTTTCGCCGTAGGGGATGACGAGGCTGCCGCCGTCGTCGGTGTCGACGACGATCTCTTCCTCGTCGGGGTCGTCCTCGCGGAGGAAGACGATCGAGCCGTTCATCAGCCCCAGCTCGTGCGAGTTGCGGGTCTGGATCAGGCGGTCGCCGATCCGGAAGCGCTCGCTGAGCGCGGGCTTGCCGTCGGCGTTGAGCTCGGCCTGGAGGCGCTCGTTCAGCGCGTCGATCCCGACCGCCCCCCGGTACATCGGCGCCAGCACCTGGACCTCGCGGATCGGGTCGACGCCGAATTTCGCCGGCGCGCGCTCGGCCACCACCTCGACCACCGTCTCCAACGCCCGCTCCGGCGTCCCCCGCTCGATGAAGAAGAAGTCGTGTTCCTGCTCCTCGCCCGGCTCGAGGTGCGGCGCCCGGCCGTGGTTGATCTCGTGGGCGGCGGTGGTGATCATCGAACGCGCCGCCTGGCGGAAGATCTGGGTCAGCCGCACCACCGGCACCGCCTCGGAGGCGATCAGGTCCTCGAACGGCTTGCCCGCCCCGATCGGCGGCAGCTGGTCGGCGTCGCCGACGAAGACGACGTGGGTGGTCTCGGCCAGGCCCTCGAGCAGCACCTCGACCAGGCGCAGGTTCAGCATCGAGGACTCGTCGACGATCACCAGGTCGGCGGGGAGGGGATGGCCGGGCTTGAAGGTCGGCTCGCGGCCGGGCATCCACTCGAGCAGGCGGTGGATCGTCATCGCCTCGTGCCCGGTCGCTTCCTCGAGCCGGCGGGCGGCGCGGCCGGTCGGCGCGCAGAGGGCGATCGTCGCGTGCGCCGCCTGGGCCTCGGCGACGATTTCCTTCGTGCACATCGTCTTGCCGACGCCGGGGCCGCCGGTGAGGACCGAGACGCGCGCCCCGAACGCCGCCCGTACCGCCGCCCACTGCTCGTCGGTGAGGTTGCCGCGCGGCTCCTCGCCGGGCTCGTGGTCGAGGTGGGGGGGAGCGGCGGCGCGCCGGGCGAGGGTGGCGGCGACGGCGCGCTCGCTCTCCAGCGTCCCGACGCGGTAGATCCGCCCTTCGTCCTCGACGAGGCCGCGCGCGAGGACGATCACGTCGGGGTCGGGGAGGAGGCCGATCAGCTTCGCGGTGCGCCGGACCAGCTCCTCGAGCGGCAGGTAGCTGTTGCCCTGCTGCTCGGCCTCCATCAGCGCGTAGAGGGCGGCCGCCTGGGCGCGTTTGTCGGACTCGGGCGCCATGTCGGCGGCGAGGGCGATCTTGTCGGCGCGGGCGAAGCCGACGCCGGGGACCTCGGTCAGCCGGTAGGGGTCCTCGTGCAGGATCGTCATCGACTTCTCGCCGTAGCGGGCGTGGATCGGGGCGGCGAGGTGGGCGAGCCCGTGCGGCGCCAGCTGCACGTGGAGGTCGCGGATCGCGCGGCTGGCGAACCACGACTGCGCCGCCGCCGCGGCCTGGTCGCCGCTGACCCCGCGCAGGGAGCCGAAGACCCGCTGCGGGTCCTCGGCGATCGCCTGCAAGACCCCCTCGCCGTACTCGTCGCAGAGCCTCTCGGCCCGTTTCAGGCCGATGTGGCGCAGCGAGCTGAGGTAGGCGACTTGCCCGTCGCGGTCGGCCGGGTCGAGCGGCACCGCCCCCTGGGCGCGCAGCTGGCGTCCGTAGCGGTTGTGGGTCTGCCACTCGCCGCTGACTTCGGCCCGGTTGCCGGCTTCGAGGTGGGCGACCGGGCCGACCAGCGCGAAGCCCTCGCCGGACTCGGTCTCCTGCACCTCGAGCACCGCGTAGCCGTCGTCGTCGGCCTTGTAGATGACGCCGATCACCTCGACCGTCCCGGTGTAGGAGGCCGCGTCGGCGTCGAAGAGGGTCGCTGAACGGGTCACGCAACAAGGCTAGGCCCCCGCGGGGCGGGACTCACCCCCGGCGAGGCCGCAGTTTCCGGCTCGGGGCGCGGCGGTGGGCTAGGTTCGGGCGATGGCGACGCCCCCACCCGCGGCCGGCCTCTGCAACCTCTGCCGCCACCAGCGGCTGGTGCCGAACACCCGCGGCTCGGTCTTCTCGCTCTGCGAGCGCTCGCGGGAGGACCCGGCATACCCGCGCTACCCGCGGTTGCCGGTCCTCCGCTGCGCCGGTTTCGAAGCTAGCTCGCCACCGGGTCCGGGGCGCCCAGCCGGCTGATTTCGGGCGCCTCGTAGACGCCGCCGGGAACGCCGCCGAGCACGACCATGCGGATGCCCTCCGGCCCCGGCCAGACCTTGCGCTTGGTCTCCGGCCCGACCCGGACCATGTGCTCGGGGTCGAGGGGGTGGCGCTCGCCCTCGATCTCGATCTCCCCGCTCCCGCGCAGCGCCATGAAGACCTCCTCCTGGCCGTCGTGGGTGTGGTCGTGGTCGGGGTAATCCTCGTAGCCGGCCGGGATGTCGATCACCGCCAGGCCGAACGACTCGACGCCGAGCTCGGCGCGGGCCCGCTTGAAGGCGCCGAAGTAGACGCCCTCCATCTCGTCGATCTTCTTCACCGTGTAGTCGCTCATCTCTCGTCTCCTCGTGTCGCGCCGCGGCCACCGTGGCCGCAAGCTCTGAAACGAACGTTCGTGCTTTTCTATATCCTGCGTCTGTGACTCCCGTCACCGAGAAGGAGACGCGCTCCCCGAAAGGGGCCCGCACCCGCGCCTCGATTCTCGACCGCGCCCTCGATCTCGCCTCGGTCGAGGGGCTGGAGGGGCTGACGATCGGCCGCCTCGCGGCGGAGCTGCGGATGAGCAAGAGCGGCCTCTTTGCCCACTTCGGCTCCAAGCAGGAGCTGCAACTGGCGACGATCGGCGCCGCCGCCGAGCGCTTCAAAGGGAGGGTGATCGACCCCGCCCTCGATCTCCCGGACGGGGCGCCGCGGCTGCGGGCGATGGCCGAGCGCTACCTCGACCAGCTTCACGACTACCCCGGCGGCTGCTTCTGGGCCGCCACCTCAGCCGAGTACGACGACCGCCCCGGCCCCGTCCGCGACGCGATCGTCGGCCTCCTCGACGCCTGGATGGGGGAGCTCGAGCGCCAGGCCCGCCTCGCCGGCGTCGACGCCCCCCAGCGCTTCGCCTTCGAGCTCTACTCGCTGGTGATGGGCGCCAACGCCCGCTACCGCCTCAGCGGTGACGAGCGCGTCTTCGGCTACGCCCGCGAAGCCCTCGAGCGGCTGCTGGGAGAGCTGCCGGGATGAGCGCGGCCGCGGACTTCGCCGACCGCTTCGCCGCCTACTGGCGGGCGCCCTCGGTCGAGGGCCTAAACGCGCTCCTCGCCCCCGACGTCCGGCTCGTCGCCCCGATGACCCCCACCACCGAGGGCCTCGACGCCGGCAAGAAGGTGTTCGCCCGGCTGCTGCGGACGTTCCCGGACCTCACCGGCGTCGTCCATCGCTGGGGCGAGACTGAGGACGGCCTGCTGATCGAGTTCACCCTCTCCGCCACGGCGGGAGGAGCGTCCCTCTCCTGGGACGCGGTCGACCGGTTCGTCCTCCGCGAGGACGGCCTGGCGACGGTGCGGGTCAACTACTTCGACAGCGCCGCCCTCATCCGCAGGATCGCCCTCAGCCCCCGCGCTTGGCCCACGCTCCTGCGCCGCCTGACCTGACCGATCCTCGTCTGATACTTGAGGCTGAGATGAGAATTTTTCTCGGCCTCCTAGCGGCGTGCTCCGTGGCCTTGGCCTTGGTCGCCTGCGCCGACGATCAACGAAGCGGCACCGGAGGAAGTTCCTCAGGCGATCACGAGGTAGCGCGGGAAGAGCCCCTTCCTCGGGGATGTCAGCCGGCCGAAGTGGCTTCGCTGCTTTCGGGTTTCGCGTCTGCTGTTGCGGAACGGCGGCAGGGGGAGGCGCTGAGATATATCGCGACCGGCCCCGGGTTCGTGACCATGACGATCTATCACGGCCAAGTAGCTGGAGCCAATCGAGTCGATTCGAGCACGGCGGGGGCCGCCTACCGCAATCTAGTCGCGGCCTTTGGCGAAGTTGAGGACCCCCAGGTTCTCAGCACCGTTGTGGGTCCCGTTGCTCCTCTCGAGGGAGACAGGAGGGGACCGCAGGGAAGCAACCCGACGGCTGGGGCCGAGTTCGTCATCGGTCTCGGCGGGCGATCTTTATCGGGCAAGATCGGAGTCGATTGCGCGACCGGGCAGATTTTCGTCGGCGCGATGAACGTGAGGAAGGGGTTGATTCCCCAAAAGGCGTGTGGCAGCTATGTGCGACTAAAGGCGAAGCGGCCCCTCATCTGTTCGTACGCCACCTGACGCTCCTGGATTCGCCTCTCTCTCTCTCTCTCTGTCGCCCGCCCCGAAGTCGTGCTGCAGCGGTATGAGATTCCAACTGGCTAAGTTGCGGAATGGCGGTGGCCTGTCTGGTCAGATTGAAATATGGAATAGGTGTCTTTCTGGCTCTGCAAGCAGGCGGCCTTGTGGCCTGCGGCAACGAGGGAGACGGCTCAGCGTGCTTCCAATCCTCAGGGTCTGACCCGAGTCGTGCCGCAGGTGGTTCGCAGCGACTGCGAAGCCGCCGCCGAAGAGATGGACGCGGGTGCTGTTTACTGCCCGCCGCTCGTTCCGGCCGGTCGTACCTACTCCCAAAACCGGAGCTCCCAGGGCGAAGTCTCAGTCGATGCGCGCGGGGACGAATACGTCCTCAGCTTCGTGACGAGCACCTTGAAGGGACGGGACGAGGCGCAATCGAAGAACTTCCGCCGGCACCCGGGCCACTGGTTGATCCGGGCGGCGGACGAGCCAGCGGAACTGACGCAGGGCCCGGGGGTAAAGGTCGTGAAGGAGGTGGTCGTCGCAAACACCCTCGTGACGATCGTGCAGCGAAAGTGGGTCGCCTATGACATCGATGCCGGGCACGTCTTCGCTGTCTGGCGCTTCGGCGGCCGCACGTTCGAGATCAGCCTCCACGGGTTCGAGAACCGGAACCTGCTCCTGCCCATAGTCGAGGCGTCGATCAAGCAGATGCGCAATTGCCCCGAGACGCCTTCCGACGAGCCTGTGCCGGGATGCGAGCTGGTGATTCCTGCTGCCTAGTAAGGGAGGATTCGAGTTGGCTACGACTTCGCTGCGAAAGCTCTTGTTGTGCCTGGCGCTTCTGGGCATCCTCGGCGGCTGCGGCTCGGCCGGGGATTCCACCGCTGCGGGTCCGTCGGACGCGCGGGTATCCCCCCTCCCCAGCGTGGATCCTGACGAGCTGCCTGCCGACTGTGGTCCACGCGAGGTCGAAGCGCTTTTCACGCATTTTCTTCGGTCGGTCGCAGGCCGGAACCGATCAGGCATTCTCGAAGACGTGGCGCCGGCGCGAGAACTGAACTGGTTCGGTGTCAGTAAGCCTGGGGGGAAGGTCCTTCGCCTCGAAAGCCCGCGGGCAGTCGCACGATACTTCCTCGGCCGCGCACGCTCAGGCGAAACTTGGATGCTCCGGCGCGCTCAGATCTCGCCTGTCGAGAATCCCCCGACTACCGGTCCTTACGCTCGGCCTCCGCGGGGTCCAGGCAGCGATGACGAGATCGTCGCTGCTTCCTTCAAACTGGTCTTGAGGCAAAACGGCAGCCAGCCAGGCGAGAGAGGTGGAAAGGCTGGGATCAACTGTGAGACCCAGCAGTTCTATATCTGGAATGGCGGCTGAGCAGGTTGGCTATGGCTTCAGGTAGTGACGATCCTCCTCCCGGCGTAGCTCGCGTTCGGCGTCGAGGCGCTCGACCAGCGCGTGAAGGGAGCCCGGGGCGATCTCGGTGGCATAGGGCAAATCGGGTAGTAACGGTTGCCGTACCCGCAGATCCGCTGGAAGGAGCTTTGTATGGACGTCGCGATCGGTCTTCCCAACGCAGTGCCCGGTGCTACCGGCGCGCAGATCGTCGAGTGGGCGCGGCGGGCGGAGGCGCGGGGGTTCTCCAGCCTCGGCACGATCGATCGCATTGCCTATCCGAACCTGGAGCCGCTGGCCTCGCTGGCCGCCGCGGCGGCGGTGACGGAGCGGATCGGGCTCGCCACCTCGGTGCTGCTGGGGCCGCTGCGGGTCAACCCGGTGGCGCTGGCGAAGCAGGCGCTCAGCGTCCACGCTCTCTCCGACGGCCGGCTGACCCTGGGGATCGGGATCGGCGGCCGTGAGGACGACTACGAGATCGCCGGCGTCTCGATGGAGACGCGGGGCAAAGACCTCGACGCGATGCTGGCGCGGATCAAGGAGGTCTGGGAGGGCGACCAGATGGGGCCGCAGACCGAGACGCAGCCGCGGATCCTCGTCGGCGGCTCGGTCGAGGCCTCGTTCGAGCGCGCCGCCCGCTACGGCGACGGCTGGATCGCCGCCGGCGCCGCACCGGACCAGTTCGCCGAGTGGCGCGAGCAGTTCGAGTCCGCCTGGTCAGAGTCGGGCCGCAGCGACGCGTCCCAGAATGCCGCCCTCGCCTACTTCTCCCTCGGCGACCGCGCCGAGGAGGAGGCCCAGGGCTACCTGACCGACTACTACGGCTGGCTCGGCGAGGAAGTCGCCGGCTTCATCGCCGGCTCGGCCGCCCAGGACCCGGAGACCGCGCGCCAATATGTGCAGGGCTTCGAGCAAGCCGGCTGCCAGGAGCTCTTCCTCTTCCCGAGCTCCAGCGACCCCCGCCAGGTCGACCTGCTCGCCGACGCGCTCGGGATGTAGACCCGAACGCACTTACCACGCATCCGGAAGCTGTTGTTGGTCGAGGGGCTAAGAAGGAGGAGCTGAGGACAAGGCTTGACGGGTGATTAGGCTTGCGGCGGATGTCAGGTCTTCAGCGGATCAAGATCGAAGTAGTCAACGACGACGTCTTGCGCTTTCGAGCTGATGCGCTGGTGCTCAAGCACGCGCAAGTATCGCTAGGCGTCGACGCTGCAGCAAAGCAGCTTCTCGGTCTCAACCTGGAGATGAGCTTGGGGCCCGGAGGTCAGCTAATCCTCGATGGCCGTCCTGCTGTCGGTGCGGAGAAAGTCGTGTTTCTGGGGGTTCCGCCCCTGCGGGAGTTCGGCTATGCAGAGATCAGGCTTTTTGCCCGTCGTGCTGTGTGCATAGTCGCTGCTGAGTTTCCGGATGCTCGGCAGATGGCCCTGACTTTGCATGGCGCTGGGTATGGCCTCGACGAGATCGCTTGCTTGGACGCTGAGTTGGCGGGATTGCTAGATGCTTTCGAGCTGGAGACCGTTTCTCCATCGCTCGAAAGGGTGGCGATCGTGGAGGCGGACCTCGGACGGGCTGAACGGCTTCGGCGACACCTTGAGAAAACCTTGAGCGGAAGTGCCTTGAGCGGTGACACTGCGGGAACCGTGACTATTCCGTTCGCGGGAGAGATTGGCAACAAGGTGGGCAATGTCTCCTCGCAGACTCCCTCCGACCGTGATCACGCTTTTGTGGCGATGCCTTTCGCCAAGCAGTTCGAGGACGTATTCCACTATGGGATCGCCCCTTCCATCCATTCGGTTGGGTTGCTCTGCGAACGCATCGATCAGGCAACGTTCACGGGCGATGTCCTTGCTCGAATGAAAGAGAGAATTACTACCGCCACTCTCATGGTGGCGGACCTAACTGACGCGAACCCGAACGTGTATTTAGAGGTGGGTTTTGCCTGGGCAGCTGATGTTCCAACCGTCCTCGTCCATCATCGGGATTCCGAGCTGAAGTTCGACGTTCAAGGTCAGAAATGTCTCAACTACAGCACCATCAAAGAGCTTGAGGAGCGCTTAGCTCCTGAGCTGAAAAAGCTGGTCGACTAAGACTTCTCCCTACACTCGGCCGATGGACCGAGAGCTGCTGAGTACGACGTTGGCTGACGCCGGCGAGCCCGACTACCGCGCCAAGCAGGTGTGGGAGTGGGTGGCGCGCGGGGCGCGCTCCTACGGGGAGATGACCAATCTGCCCGCCGCGCTGCGGGAGCGGCTAGAGGCGGGGGTGCCGCTCTCGACGCTGACGGTCGCGGCCGAGGCGAAGTCCGACGACGGCACCGTCAAGACCCTCTTCCACACCGCCGACGGCCGCCCGATCGAGGCGGTGCTGATGCGCTACCGCGACGGGCGCCGCTCGGTCTGCGTCTCCTCGCAGTCGGGCTGCCCGCTCACCTGCACCTTCTGCGCCACCGGGCAGATGAAGTTCGGCCGCAACCTCGGCGTCGACGAGATCCTCGACCAGGCGCTCCACTTCCGCCGGCTCGAGGAGATCGACCACGTCGTCTTCATGGGGATGGGGGAGCCGACGATGAACATCGACAACGTCCTCGGCGCCTGCGAACGGCTGCCGGACCTCGGCGTCACCCATCGCCGCACCGCGATCTCAACGGTTGGCTGGGTGCCGGGGATCGACCGCCTCGCCGAGTGCGAGATGCCGGTCGCCCTCGCCCTCTCCCTGCACGCGCCCAACGACGGCCTGCGCTCCCAGATCATGCCGGTCAACGAGCGCTACCCGATCGCCGAGGTGCTGGCCGCCTGCGACCGCTACCGCGCCGCCCGCCGCCGCAAGGTCTTCGTCGAGTACGTGATGCTCGACGGGGTCAACGACCTTCCCGAGCACGCCCGCGAGCTGGCCGCGCGGCTCGACCCGCGCGGCTACAAGGTCAACCTGATCCCCTACAACCCGACCGGCTCCTACGACGGCTCCTCGCCGGAGCGGATCGAGGCTTTCCGCGCGATCCTCGCCGAGCACCGCATCACCGCCACCGTCCGCCTCACTCGCGGTCGCGACATCGACGCCGCCTGCGGCCAGCTCGCCGCCTCCGCCGCTTCCTGACGCCCCGCAAAAAACTGGCCAGTCAGCCAGTTACGATTCCCGGCATGGCAACGGTCGACACCACGGGGCCGGTCGCGCGCCCGCCGGAGCTGTCCGGGAACCCGCTGCGGAGGCTCGTCGAAGACTTCGCCGACGAGTGGCGGGGGAGGGGAAAGTTCCCGCCGGGGCCGAAGAGCTTCAGCCCCGCCCGCACCCGGCGGATCAACCACGACCCGCTGCCACTGCTGCTCGGTGCCTACGAAGAGTTCGGGCCGATCTTCACGATGCGGCTGCTCCACTCGCCGGTCATCTTCATGATCGGCCCCGAGGCGAACCACTTCATCACCGTCGCCCACCCGGAGAACTTCCACTGGCGCGAGTCGAGCTTCGGCGACCTGATCCCGCTGCTCGGCGACGGCCTGCTGACGGTAGACGAGGACTACCACGACCGCGCCCGGGCGATCATGCTGCCCGCCTTCCACCGCGAGCAGGTCGCCGCCGCGACCGAGGCGATGACGATCGAGGCCGACCGCGCGATCGCGGCGCTGCCGGTCGGCGAGGTGGTCGACGTCTACGAGTGGATGCGCGGGCTGGCGATGCGGATCGCGATGCGGGCGCTGCTCGGGCTCGACCCCGACGAGGCCGGCAAGGGCGCCGCCGCGGCCGAGCACTTCGAGCGCGCCCTCCACTTCTACGGCACCGACTTCCACCTGCGCCTGCTGCGCGGCCCCGGCTCGCCCTGGAGCAGGATGACCCGCTCGCGGGCGGTTCTCGACGAGATCGTCTACGACGAGATCGCCCGCCGCCGCGCCGCCCCCGACTCCGGCCGCCGCGACATCCTCAGCCTCCTGGTCGGAGCCCGCGGCGCCGGCGGCGAGGAGTTCAGCGACCGCGAGATCCGCGACCAGGTGATGACGCTGATGTTCGCCGGCCACGACACCTCGACCTCGACCCTCACCTTCATGCTCCACGAGCTCGCCCGCCACCCCGAGACGCTGCGGCGCCTGCACGAGGAGCAGGACCGCGTGCTCGGCGACGAGAGCCCGACGCCGCTGCAGCTGGAGAAGGAGATGCCCTACCTGGAGATGGTCCTCGACGAGGTCCTGCGCCTCTACCCGCCGGCCTGGATCGGCCCCCGCCGCGCCATCGCCGAGTTCGAGTTCGGCGGCCACACCGTCCCCAAAGGCGCCTACGTCAACTACTGCTCCTGGGCGAGCCACCGCCTGCCCGAGGTCTTCCCCCAGCCCGAGGCCTTCATCCCCGAGCGCTTCGCCCGCGAGCGCAAGGCGGCGCTGCCGCGCGGCGCCTACGTCCCCTTCGGCGGCGGCTCCCGGATCTGCATCGGCAAGCGCTTCGGCCAGACCGAGGTGAAGCTGGTGGCGACGAAGCTGCTGCAGCGCCTGCGGCTGGAGGCGCTGCCGGGCCGGACGGTGACGATCCGCCAGATGCCGACGCTCTCGCCCCGCGAAGGCCTGCGGATGCGGGTCGAGCCGCGCGATTAGGTACGCGCGCCGCTCTTTTCCAGACGCAGGCGGGTTATCTTGAGCCGATGATCGCGGTCCGCGGGGGTTACATCCGGTGCGTCTCCCTGCTCGCCTGCCTGGCCCTCTGCTGCGGGGCCGGCGCGAGCTCGGCGAGCGGCGCCGTCTACTGGGGCTCGTCCAAGGACGGGGTCGGGGCCGCCAACCTCGACGGCAGCTCCCCGATCTGGAGCTACTTCAAATGGCCCTGGGC
>JALZHV010000287.1 GCA_030860625.1 Actinomycetota bacterium | reverse complement strand
AGCTCGGGCTGGGGACGCGGGGCAAGCCGCCGTCGCAGTGTGACCTGGTGGTGGTCGGCGGCGGCCCGGCGGGGCTGGCGGCGGCGGTCTACGGCGCCTCCGAGGGGCTCGACACGCTGGTGATCGAGCGAGCCGTGCTCGGCGGACAGGCGGGGATGTCGCGGCGGATCGAGAACTACCTCGGCTTCCCGGCCGGGATCAGCGGCAGCGAGCTGACCAGCCGCGCGATCGCCCAGGCGCGCAAGTTCCGGGCTCGGGTGGCGACCCCATACCGAGCCGAGTCGCTGGAGCCCGGCAAGACGCGCCACGTCGTCAGGCTCGAGGAGGGGCAGGAGATCGTCGCCGGTGCCGTCCTCCTCGCCACCGGCGCCGAATACCGCCGCCTCCCGGTCGCCGACCTCGAGCAGTACGAGGGGCTGAGCGTCTTCTACGAAGCGGGGCCGCCGGAGGCGCAAATCTGCGGTGGGCAGCGCGTCGGCGTCGTCGGCGGCGGCAACTCGGCAGGGCAGGCAGCCGTCTGGCTCGCCCGCGGCGGCGCCTTGGTCACCCTGCTGCACCGCCGCGCCGACCTCACCGAGACGATGTCGAACTACCTGATCGGGGAGCTCGACCGCTACGGCGTCGAGGTTCGCGGCCGCAGCGAAATCACCGAGCTGCACGGCGAGGGCGGGCAACTGGAAGCGGTGACCCTCGCCGACGGGACCAGTCTCCCCTACTCGTTCCTCTTCCTCTTCCTCGGCGCCTCCCCCTGCACCGACTGGCTCGGCGACGCCGTCGCCCGCGACGACGACGGCTTCGTCCTCACCGGCCCCGAAGCCGGGGCCGACGGCCTGCTCGAAACCAACCTCCCCCGCGTCTACGCCGCCGGCGACGTCCGCTCCGGCTCGATCAAGCGCTGCGCGACCGCCGTCGGCGAGGGCGCCGCCGTGGTCCGCTTCGTCCACGAGCACGTGGCGCCGGCGGAGGCGTCGCGCTAGGCGCCCAGCATTTCCACCTGAGAAGCGAGTTCCCCGTCCAGGAGGACATGGAGCGCGAAGCCGGGTGGGCCGCCGAAGACGACGTCTTCGTTCTCGGGGTCCGGCGGTTCGAAGTCCGGCTGTGACTGCACGTAGGTGCTGGGGATGGAGAGGACGGGGCAGCCGGCGAGGGTCGAGGCGGCGACGCGGTGCAGGTGCCCGCCGGCGATCGCCCGCAGTTGCGGGTGGCGGCTGACCACCTCGGCGAGCTTCTCGCGCTCCCCCCGCACGAGGTTGACCTTGTCCCAGCCGGGGATGCCGGTGAAGAGGGGCGAGTGGTGCATCGCCAGCAACGTCGGCTGCCGGGGCTCCCTCTCCAACTCCTCCTCCAGCCAGGCCAGTTGCTCGGGGCTGAAGGCGCCCGGGTCCTGCCCCGGCACGCTTGAGTCGAAGGCGACGAGGCGCAGCTCGCCAACGGCGACGGAGTAGTTGACCGGCTCAGCTCCCTCGCCCGGAAGATCGAAGGCGCGCCGGAGCCCGGCGCGGTCGTCGTGGTTTACGGGGAGCACGTGGACCGGGCAGTCGAAGCGGTCGAGCAGCGACCGCGCCACCTCGTACTCCTCGTCCCTCCCCTGCCCCGCCACGTCCCCGGTGACGAGGACTGCATCGACCTTATTCGGCAGCGCCCGCACCGCCTCGACGACCCGTTCGACCCGCGGCACCGGGTCCACCCCCTCCCAGCTGGAGCCGATATGGAGATCGCTGAGCTGCGCGAGCAGGAGAGGCTTAGGCATTCGGCAAAATATTGCTGAGAACTGCGACTAGAGGTTCAAGTACAAGCGCAGCGCTTTGCGAATGACGCTGCTGGGGGGTTCTTTATCTCTACGGGCGCGCCGGGTAAGCGCCTCTCGAAGCTCAGGATCAAGACGGACCGACTCAACGGTGGCCGGTCCAGATCCCATTGGCGGCCGGCCCCGGCGGCGCTTGAGAATCTCGTCAACGTAGTAGCCAGACTCAGCTTTCCGAGAAAGCTCCTCCACCAGCTCTTCGGTGATGAGCTTCCCGTCAGGGGTCCTGCCATAGGTCTTTTGTCGCTTCATGACCGCTCTCCCGACAAGATGCGCTCACATTTAGGACGCATCCTCATTGCATGTATCGCCATCTCCGCCCTTCTCCCTCGCGCCACCGTCACGACCTCTAACAGCGCGGCGTTGCGACCGGGTCCTATGTAGAGGCGAGTCCAGTCCTCGCTCTCCTCAATCGTCATCGCGTGCTTCACGGCGTGCTTGATGTCAGCGTCGGAGATCCCGTGCTTCCTTGCCGCAGGATGGATTCGGAGCATTATCGTACTACGAAACTCATGCCACCAAGCGGACTTCGAAGCTCGGCATCGCGATCGCGCCGGCGCCGCCGATCAGGGCGAGGATGCGGGTGACGTAGGCCTGGGTCTCGGGGTAGGGCGGGATGCAGTTGCAGGCTTCGACGGGAGCGGGGCCGGCGTTGTAGGCGGCGAGGGCGAGTTCGGGGGATCCGAACTGGCGCAGGAGATCGGACATCAGGTGAGCTTGGGCGTCGATGGCGGCGATCGGGTCGAAGGGGTTGGTGAGGCCGTAGGCGGCGGCGGTCGAGGGCATGAATTGGGCGATGCCCTGCGCTCCCGCGGGAGAACCGGCGTCGGGGTCGAAGCCCGACTCGGCCATCAGCTGCCCGGCCATCAATGCCGGCGGGACGCCCCAGCGGGCGGCGGAGCGCAGGATCGGCTCCCGGTACTGAGCGGGGACGAACGAGGGCAGGGTCGTCGAGGAGGCCGCCGCGGCCGCCCCTCCCCCGCCCGCCGTCACCGCTTCGCCCTCGGGCGAACAGGGCACCGGACCGGCCTCGAACCCGTAGTGCCAGGCCTCCCACGAGTAGCGCTGAACGAAGCCGAAGCGGGTCGCGTTGGCGGCAAGCCAGCCATAGGCCGAGGACGGACCGATGTCGAGCTCAGTCGCGCAGCGGTGCAGAGACTGGCCCGGCGGCGCGACCCAGGTGGGGTCGGGATTGGCGGCGAAGAGTTCCGCCTGCTCGGCGTCCGAGCGGAAGCCGGAGACGACGATGAGGGTCACGCCGTCAGCACGAG
>JALZHV010000020.1 GCA_030860625.1 Actinomycetota bacterium | reverse complement strand
GCCAGCGACGATCCTCCCGGCGGAGGTGCTCCCAGAAGGGCCACCCCCGCCCCCTCCCGCACCGCCTTACGACGAGCCTCCGGGGGTGTTGGATAGGGTTCCGCGCCCGATGAGGTTCTACGAGTACGAGGCCAGGAAGATTGTTGAGTTGGCGGGGATTCCCGTCACCAAGTACGGGTTCTGCACGTCCGCGGACGAAGCGCGGAAGGTCGCTGAGGAAATCGGCGGGCCGGTGGTGATCAAGAGCCAGGTGCTGACCGGGGGCCGGATGAAGGCCGGCGGCGTCAAGTTCGCCGACACGCCGGATGAGGCCGCCGAGCACGCCGAGGCGATCCTGAAGCTGGAAATCAACGGGCACATGCCGCGCGGCGTCCTCGTCGATCCCAAAGCCGAGGTCAAACAGGAGTACTACGCGGGCGTCGTCTGGGACGGCACCGCGAAGAAGCCGCTGATGCTGTTCAGCGACATGGGCGGGATCGACATCGAGGAGGTCGCCGAGACCCACCCCGACCACGTCGGCAAAGGCCACGTCTCCAACCTCCTCCCCGTCTCCGACTTCGAGGCCAAGCAGGTCGTCGCCGCGACCGGCGTCACCGGCTCGCAGCTGAACCGCGCGACCCCGGTCCTCGCCCGCCTCGCCCGCCTCTTCCTCGACAACGACATGACGCTGGCCGAGATCAACCCGCTGGCCGAGCTGACCGACGGCTCCTTCGTCGCCCTCGATGCCCACATGGAGATGGAGAACGAGGCGGTCGGCCGGCAAAAGAAGCTGCTGCGCAAGGAGCTTCAGATTGCCGAGGACGACACCCGCGAGACCTACGAGCCCTCCGACTTCGAGAAAAATGTCAGCGCAATTGACGCCGCTGATCACCGCGGGGTGATCCAGGGCAAGGACCACGGCTTCACCGGCAACCTCGGCCTCGTGATCGGCGCCGGCGGCGGCTCGCTGACCCTCACCGACGCGGTCCGCAACCAGGGCGGCCAGCCGGCCAACTACTCGGAGATCGGCGGCAACCCCTCGGTCGCCAAGGCCTGCGGCCTGGCCAAGCAGGTGCTCGAAAAGGACGGCGTCGAGAAGATCGCGGTGATGATGTCGATCGTCTCCAACACCCGGGTCGACATCGTCGCCCGCGGCGTGATCAAGGCCTGCCTCGAGCTCGGCAAGGACCCGGGCGAGACGATCGCGATCTTCCGCATCCCCGGCGCCTGGGAGGACGAGGGCTTCAAGATCCTCGAGAAGTACGGCGTCGAGTACTGCGACCGCTCGGTCTCGATGTGGGAGGCCGCCGGCCGCGCCGTCTCCAAGATTCAAGGAGCCCCGGCGTGAGCATCCTGCTGAACAAGGACACCACCTTCATCGTCCAGGGGATCACCGGCCGCGAGGCCGTCAACCTGACCAAGGAGTGCCTCGACTACGGCTCGCAAGTAGTCGGCGGCGTCACCCCCGGCCGCAAGGGCCGCGAGGTCCACGGGGTGCCGGTCTTCGACACCGTCGCCCAGGCGGTCGAGAACCACGGCGGCCCGATCGACGGCTCTGTCGTCACCGTCCCCCCCGCCTTCACCAAGGACGCCGTCCTCGAGGCGATCGAGAACGGGATCAAGCTGATCGTCGTTGTCACCGAGCGCGTCCCGCGCGGCGACGTCGCCCAGATGGTCGAGCTCGCCGACATGCGCGGCGCCCGGATCATCGGCCCCAACTGCCTCGGCCTGATCGTCCCCGAGGTCTGCAAGATGGGCGGCATAGGCGGCCCCGCCAAAGACGCCGCCAAGGCCTACCAGCCCGGCCGCGTCGGCGTGATGAGCCGCTCGGGCGGGATGACCACCGAGATCTCCTCCTCCCTGACCCAGGCCGGCCTCGGCGTCTCCACCGCCGTCTCGATCGGCGGCGACGCGATCATCGGCTCCACCTACGCCGAGCTGATGCCCTACTTCGAGGCCGACGAGCAGACCGAGGCGATCGTCATCTACACCGAGCCCGGCGGCCGCATGGAGGCCCAGCTCTCCGAATGGGTCAAGGACAACAACAGCCGCCTCCCCATCGTCGCCTTCATGGCCGGCAAATTCATGGACGACGACGAGATGAAAGGCATGAGCTTCGGCCACGCCGGCACGATCGTCGAGGGCAAGGAGGACACCGCGACCGAGAAGATCGCCCGCCTCGAAGCCGCCGGCATCCGCGTCGTCGAGCGCATCGACGAGATTCCCGACGTCGTCAAGGAGAAGCTGGGAGTAGCCGCCTGATGCCCGAGCAACTGCACCCAGAGCCCATGGACAAGATCTTTATCGACATCGAGGTCGAGGACAGCATCAAGAACGACGCGGCCATCGCCGCCAAGCTCGAGGAAGTCTGTCCCGTCGACATCTACAAAGACGCCGGCGGCACCGTCGAGATCGTCGACGAGAACGTCGACGAGTGCGTCCTCTGCCGTCTCTGCATCGAAGCCAGCCCCCCGGGCACCGTGCACGTCAAGAAGCTCTACGACGGCACCGAGCTTTCGTAGCTCTCCGAACGATCGGCTAGAAGAGCCCGAACCGTCGAGGACGACGGAGTTCTTGGCTCAGTTCGTTCAGTTCCCTCCGGATCCGCCAGCCCTCTTCGCGTCTCCGGAGCAGGGAAAAGGCAGTCTCTCGCGCCTCCCCACCAGCCTCTAGTGCTGCAAGCGCTTCGTCGAAGCTCCAGAGGGAGATTTCGGCGATGCGGCAGGCAACTTCACGATTGTCATCCCAGTTCATCCCGATTCCCACCTATGAAATGTTTTGACTGCAAAATATCAACTTCCGCTTCCAGGCGAGCTATCTGCTCTTTGGCCTCTTCGAAAGAGGACGATTCCTCCCACCTTGCCCCTCGACGCGAGAGCTCGATAGGCAGTCGACCATGGAGGACCCCTGAAAGAGAGGCGTCAGCAACAGCAGCCCGCCGTAGACGAGGGCGAGCAAGATCTCGAGGCGGTAGACGGTGGCCTGCCCTAGCGCCACCGCGGGAAGGTCTCCCGGAGCCGGGCGCGGTGAGCGCAAGGGCCAGAGCGAAGAGGAAGAGCGTCGCAGTGGCAAGCCGGATGGGCATATGAGGATAAGTCGGGGAAGGCGAAACTCTCCCCCTCCCTCTGCCGCCTGAACCACGAAGACCCGCCGAAGCGGGTCTTTTTTCGTGCGGGGGAGCTACCCCCGGACCGACTGACACTCGTCAGGCGAGAGTAGCCCGAAGAACTAATTTCGTCAACGGGGGGAGAACCTTGCCTTCTCACGCCTTATAGCCGTGGAGGATGAAGCGGCAAGGCGCCGCAACCGACTGACACTCGGGAGTCCGGAGTAGCGCTTCGGATGGGGTTCGAGTCCCCCGTCCTCCTCAGAGTTTGCTGCTGAGCGCGGATCAACCGGAGAGGTCGCGACCGTCATGCGGCCGATGGGTAGCTCCCATCCGATCTCCCGCCGCGCTCAGCAGCTTGCCTTCTCCCTCGGCAGTGTCAGTAGCGCAGGCTCTCGCAGGCGATGCCGTCGCGGTCGGCGTCGAGGCGGTGGGGGTCGTACTTGGGGCCGCCGTGGCGCTTGTAGAACTTCTGCGCCTGCCGCCAGGTGTTGAAGTCGGCGCAGTCCTTGTCGGCGGCCGAGGCGGGAGCGGCGGGGAAGGCGAGGGCGACGACGGTGGCCAGCGCCGTCAGCGTTACGCGGAGTTTCATCGGATTCCTTTTGGTCGCGGATGAGGGAGCGGCGCAGGGAACGGCGCGTACCCAGAGTGAGATCGGTTTGTATCCGAGGCCCTGTGGCTTTCACCCCGGGGAAAGCCACATCCCATGTGAGGTGCATCACGTTACTTGCATATAAATTTATAGGCGAGTAAGTTGCTTGGCGATGGACGCCTCCGTCCGCACCCGCCTCTCCCGCGACGACCGCATGGAGCAGACGCTCGGGGCGGCGCATGAGCTTTTCGCCGAGCGCGGCTACGCGGCGGTGACGATGGACGAGATCGCCGCGGCGGTCGGGGTGACGAAGCCGCTGCTCTACAACTACTTCGGCAACAAGGAGCGGCTCTACATCGCCTGCCTGGAGAAGGCCGGCGACGCGCTGATCGCGACGATCGTCGACTCGATCGGCCAGACCGCCAACCCCGGCGACGCGCTCGGCGCCGGCGTCCGCGCCTTCTTCTCCTTCCTCGACACCGACCGGGCCGCCTGGGCGGTGCTCTTCGACGAGACCCTCCCCCACGGCGGCGAGGTCTTCGACCGGGTCGCCTCCTACCGCGGCCAGATCGTCGACCTCGTCTCCGCCTCGCTGCTGGCGCAGCTGCCCGACCGCCACCGCGAGGCGGCCAAGACCGAAGTCGAGGCCCTCTCCACCGCTCTTCTGGGCGCCTCCGAGGCGCTCGCCCGCTGGTGGCTGCGCACCGAGGCGATCTCCGCCGAGGACGCGGCCGAGCTTCTGATCTCCACCGTCGAGCCGGGGCTCCGCAACCGCTCGACGCCCATCCCGACTTCCAATCCCCAAGGAGGACCGACCCCCAAATGAACACCGAGACCCGCAAAGTCGCCGTCGTCGGCGGCAACCGGATCCCGTTCGCGCGCTCCAACAGCGTCTACTCGCACGCGAGCAACCAGGACATGCTGACCGCCGCCCTCGACGGCCTGATCGACCGCTACGGCCTGCAGGGCGAGGCGATCGGCGAGGTCGCCGGCGGCGCCGTCCTCAAGCACTCGCGCGACCGCGACCTCACCCGCGAGAGCGTGCTCAGCACCCGCCTCGCCCCGGAGACCCCCGCCTACGACGTCCAGCAGGCCTGCGGCACCGGCCTGGAGACGACGATCCTCGTCGCCAACAAGATCGCCCTCGGGCAGATCGACTCCGGCATCGCCTGCGGCGCCGACACCACCTCCGACGCGCCGATCGCGCTCAACGAGGACCTCCGCGAGACCCTCCTGGAGGCCAACCGCGAGCGCTCGACGGTCGGCAAACTGAAACAGCTGACCAAGGTACGCCCCGGCCACATCGTCCCGGCGATCCCCCGCAACGAGGAGCCGCGCACCGGCCTCTCGATGGGCGAGCACTGCGCGATCATGGCCACCGAATGGGACATCGGCCGTGAGGAGCAGGACGAACTCGCGGTCAACTCCCACAAGAACCTCGCGGCCGCCTACGAGCGCGGCTTCTTCGACGACCTGATGACCCCCTACATCGGGCTCGACCGCGACCAGAACCTGCGGCCCGACTCCAACCTCGAGAAGCTGGCGAAGCTGAAACCGGTCTTCGGCGGCCCCGAGGGGACGATGACCGCGGCCAACTCGACGCCGCTCTCCGACGGCGCCTCGGCCGTGCTGCTCGCCTCCGAGGAGTGGGCGAAAGAACACGACCTGCCGATCCTCGCCTACATCAGCGAGGCGCAGACCGCCGCCGTCGACCACGTCCACAAGCGCGAAGGCCTGCTGATGGCGCCGGCCTACGCGATGCCGCGGATGCTCGATCGGGCCGGCCTGAAACTGCAGGACTTCGACTACTACGAGATCCACGAGGCCTTCGCCGCGCAGGTCCTCTGCACGCTCAAGGCGTGGGAAGACAAAGAGTTCTGCGCCGAGAAGCTCGGTCGCAAAAAGCCGCTCGGCCCGATCGACCGCGCCAAGCTCAACGTCAACGGCGGCTCGCTGGCGGCCGCCCACCCGTTCGCCGCGACCGGCGGGCGGATCGTCGCCAGCCTCGCCAAACAGCTCAACGAAGACGGCAAAGGCCGCGGCGTGATCAGCATCTGTGCCGCCGCCGGCCAGGGTGTCGTCGCGATCCTCGAGGCCCCGGGAGGTGCCAAGTAACCATGGCTGACCGCTATTCACAGGTTGTCAACGCGCCGGTAGTCGGCACGATCGCCAAGCAGCTCGGGCTGCCGCAGCCGGTCTCGCTCGACCGCTACAAGGAGGGCCGGCCGGTCGTCTCCGGCCCGGTCCTCACCGGCGCCGCCCCGGCCAGCCGGCTGACCAAGGAGATCGCCGCCGTCCTCGACAGCATCAAGGCCGAAAGGGCCGGCGCCGAGGGCAAGGCGAAGGCGCTGGTCTTCGACGCGACCGGGATCGCCGAGTCGAGCGAGCTGGTCGAGCTGCAGCGCTTCTTCTACCCCGCCGTCTCGCGCCTGCAGCGCTCCGGCCGCGTCGTCGTCCTCGGGACGCCGCCGGCCGAAGCGGGCTCGGTCCTCGCCCACACCGCCCAGCGGGCGCTTGAGGGCTTCACCCGCTCGCTCGGCAAGGAGATCGGCGGCCGCGGCGCGACCGCCCAGCTCGTCTACGTCGAACCGGGCGCGGAGGATCAGCTGGAGTCGACGCTGCGCTTCCTCCTCTCGCCCAAATCGGCCTACGTCTCCGGCCAGGTGATCCGGATCGGCAAAGGCGTCGCCCCCAGCCCGCAGATCGACTGGGAGCGCCCGCTCGACGGCAAGGTGGCGCTGGTCACCGGCGCCTCGCGCGGGATCGGCGCGGCGATCGCCAACACGCTCGCCCGCGACGGCGCCGAAGTCGTCGGCCTCGACATCCCGCCGATGGCCGAGGACCTGCGGGCGGTGACGGAGGCGATCGGCGGTCGCTCGATCGAGCTCGACATCACCGCCGACGACGCCCCGGAGCGGATCGCCGCCGAGCTCTCCGACGGGGTCGACGTCGTCGTCCACAACGCCGGCGTCACCAAAGACCGGACGATCGCGAAGATGCCGGAAGAGCGCTGGGCGCAGCTGATGGAGATCAACCTCTCCAGCGAGGAGCGGATCAACGAAGCGCTGCTCGGCAAGAAACTGATCAACGGCAACGGGCGGATCGTCTGCGTCTCCTCGATGTCGGGGATCGCCGGCAACTCCGGCCAGACCAACTACGCCGCCTCCAAGGCCGGCGTGATCGGGATGGTCGAATCGATGGCGCCGGAAATGGCGAAACGCAAAGGCACGATCAACGCGGTCGCCCCGGGCTTCATCGAGACCCAGATGACCGCGGCGATGCCGATCGGCCCCCGCGAAGCCGGCCGCCGGCTCTCCAGCCTCTCGCAGGGCGGGCTGCCGGTCGACGTCGCCGAGACGATCGCCTGGTTCGCCAGCCCCGCCTCGACCGGCGTCAACGGCAACACCGTCCGCGTCTGCGGCCAGAGCCTGCTGGGGGCCTAGCCGCATGGCGAAGACCCTCGACAGCTCCCCCAGCATCCTGCCGCTCTACGCGCGCGCGGCGCTGCCGATGATCCCCGGCGCCTCGCTGCTCCCGTTCGTCCCGGGCGGGGGCGGCGAGATCCCCGACGAGCTCGACCTCGAGCTGGCCGGCGTCAAGGCCGAGCCGGCCGAGGTCGCCGCCTACGCCAAGGTCTGCGGCTTCGCCCTGCGCGACCAGCTGCCGCCGACCTACCCGCACATGCTCGCCTTCCCGCTGCACATGGCGGTGATGAGCGACGGCTCCTTCCCGTTCGGCGCGGTCGGCCTCGTCCACGTCGAGAACTCGATCACCCAGAAACGGCCGATCGGGATCGACGAGGAGATGACGATCCGGGTGCGGCCGACGAAGCTGCAGCCGCACCCGAAGGGCAAGACCTTCTCGCTGGAGACCGAGGTCCTGGTCGACGGCGAGGTGGTCTGGGAGAGCACCAGCACGATGCTGCGGCGCGGCGGCGGCTCCAACGGCGACGCTCCGAAGCAGGAGAAGAGCTTCGAGTCGCTCGACGCCGACGTCCCCTCCAGCGCCGAATGGAAGCTCGGCGGCGACCTCGGCCGCCGCTACGCCGGCGTCTCCGGGGACCGCAACCCGATCCACATGCACTCGCTGACCGCGAAGCCGCTCGGCTTCCCGGCGGCGATCGCGCACGGGATGTGGTCGAAGGCGCGGGCGCTGGCCCAGCTGGAAAGCCGCCTGCCGGAGAGCTTCACCGCCGACGTCCGCTTCCGCAAGCCGATCCTGTTGCCGGCGCGCGTCGAGTTCGCTTCCCAGGACGAGGGCGAGGAGATCCTCTTCACCCTGCGCGACGCCCGCAAGGGCACGCCTCACCTCGACGGCCAGGTCCGGCCGCTCGGGTCCAAACCGAAATCGAAGACCGCCAAAACCGGAAGGAAACAAGCGAAGTGACCACCACCACCGAGAACAAGGGGATGGCGGAGCGCGGGATGGGCTTCGGCCTGCGGACGCTCAACCGCCTCGCAGGCTCCGACCTGCTGGACCGCATCCGCCTCCGCAAGCAGGTCGAGAAAGCCCTCTTCCAGGGCACCAAGAACGGCTTCCGCGGCGCCACCGCCGCCGGCCGCGCCTTCAAGGCGACCCAGAAGCTGGGCAAACCCGCCCGCCAGAAGAAGAGCAAGTCGACCGGGCTGTTCGACCTCACGCCCGACGACGAGCAGCAGATGTTCCAGGAGGCCGGCCGCGCCTTCGCCGAGGAAAAGATCCGCCCGGCAGCGCTGAAGGCCGACGACGAGCGCGAGACCCCGAAGGAGATCCTCGACCAGACGGTCGAGCTCGGCGTCGCCATGCTCGGCGTCCCCGAGGAGCTCGGCGGCGTGATGACCGAAGGGTCGGCCGTGACCAGCGTGCTGATCGGCGAGGCCCTCGCCCACGGCGACATGGGCATCGCCTACGCCGCCCTGGCTCCCGGCGCCGTCGCCACCGCGATCGGCCTCTGGGGCAGCGCCGACCAGGAGGCGACCTACCTCCCCCCCTTCACCGGTGAGGACGTGCCCGCCGCGGCCCTGGCGATCCTCGAGCCGCGGCCGCTGTTCAACCCGCTGGAGCTGGAGACGAAGGCGAAACGCAAAGGCGACGACTGGGTCCTCACGGGCGCCAAGTCGCTGATCGCCCGCGCCAAAGAGTGCGAGCTCTTCGTCGTCGCCGCCGACGCCGAGGACATCGGCCCGGCCCTGTTCATCATCGAGTCGGGTGCCAAAGGGCTCTCGATCGAGGACGAGCCGGCGATGGGGCTGCGTCCCGCCGCCACCGGCCGCCTCCTGATCGACAAAGTCAAACTGCCGGGCAGCGCGCTGCTCGGCGAGGGCAGCGCCAAAGCCAAGGACTACGCCGCTTGCGTGGCCCGCTCGCGGATCGCCTGGTGCGCGCTTGCCACCGGCACCGCCCAGGCCGTGCTCGACTACGTGATCCCCTACGTCAACGACCGTCAGGCGTTCGGCGAACCGATCTCCAACCGCCAGGGCGTCGCCTTCACGGTCTCGGACATCGGCATCGAGTCGAACGCGATGCGGCTGGCGACCTATCGGGCGGCAAGCCGCGCCGACCGCGGCGAGAGCTTCGCCCGCGAGGCGGCGCTGGCCCGCGGCCTCTGCGCCCAGAAGGGGATGAAGATCGGCTCCGACGGCGTCCAGCTGCTCGGCGGCCACGGCTTCGTCAAGGAGCACCCCGTCGAGCGCTGGTACCGAGACCTCCGAGCTGCGGGCGTGATGGAGGGCGCCCTGCTCGTCTAGGCACCGCCTGGCGAGCGAAAGGCAACTATGACCATCAACGTCGAGATACCGAAGAAGTTCAAGCCACTGGCGACCCAGGCCAACCAGGTCGCCACCGAGGTGTTCCGCCCGATCTCCCGTAAATACGACGAGGCCGAGCACAGCTACCCGAAAGAGCTCGACATGCTGGCGTCGCTGATCGACGGCATGAACGAGGGCTCCGATATCGGCGGCGCCGGCGCGGCCGGCGTGCGTCGCGAGAAAGGCGCCGACGGCGAGAACCGCAACGGCTCCAACCTCTCCACCGTGCTCGGCATCATCGAGCTCTGCTGGGGCGACGTCGGCCTGCTGCTCTCGATGCCGCGCCAGGGCCTCGGCAACTCCGCGATCGCCTCGGTGGCGACCGAGGAGCAGCTGAAGAAGTACGGCGGCAAGTGGGCCGCGATGGCGATCACCGAGCCGGAAGCCGGTTCGGACTCCGCCGCGATCCGCGCCACCGCCGAGCTCGACGGCGACGAGTACGTCCTCAACGGCGAGAAGATCTTCGTCACCTCGGGCGACCGGGCCGACCTGATCGTCGTCTGGGCGAGCCTCGACCGCTCGAAAGGGCGGGCCGCGATCAAGTCGTTCATCGTCGAGCGGGACAATCCCGGCCTGAAGCTGGACCGGCTCGAGCACAAGCTCGGGATCCGCGCCTCCGACACCGCCAACTTCACCCTGCAGGACTGCCGGGTGCCGAAAGAGGCGCTGCTCGGAGACCCGGAGGTCAAAGAGAAGGGCTTCGCGGGCGTGATGGAAACGTTCGACAACACGCGGCCGCTGGTTGCCGCGATGGCCGTCGGCGTCACCCGCGCGGCGCTCGAGGAGACGCGGAAGATGCTGAAGAAAGCCGGCGTCGAGATCGACTACGACGCCCCGCTCCTCTCCCAGTCCGCCGCCGCGGCGCGGTTCCTGGAAATGGAGGCCGACTACGAGGCCGCCTGGTCGCTGACCATGCAGGCCGCCTGGATGGCCGACAACTCGAAACCGAACTCGCTGCAGGCTTCGATGGCCAAGGCGAAGGCGGGGCGCACCGGCGTCGACGTCACCCTCGGCTGCGTCGAGCTCTGCGGCGCCGTCGGCTACGGCGAGAACGAGCTGCTGGAGAAGTGGGCTCGGGACTCGAAGATTCTCGACATCTTCGAGGGGACCCAGCAGATCCAGCTGCTGATCGTGGCGCGGCAGCTGCTCGGCAAGACGTCGGCCGAGCTGCGCTAGCGCCGCATCCCGATCGTCCAGGTGATGCGCGGCATGTCGCCGCGCAGCGCCACGTCCACGGTCACGCCGCCACGACGACCGGTCAGTCGCCGGCCGCGCCGCGTCAGCTTTGCGACGACGGGCTCGCCG
>JALZHV010000019.1 GCA_030860625.1 Actinomycetota bacterium | reverse complement strand
CCGCCGCTCGCCGAGGCGGCGGCGGTCGACGTGGACGTGCTCGACCCCGGCCAGCCCCTCCGGCTCGTGCTCCCCCCGGTGCACCACGGCGACCGAGTGGCCGGCTTCGAGCAGCTCGTGAACTAGGGCGAGGCCGAGGAACCGCGTGCCGCCGAGGACCAGGATCCGCACGCCCTAATCAAAGCCGAAACCCGTCAACGCGGGAGGCCGAAAACCACCACCTCGTCATCCCGCGAGTCGACGAACCAGAGGTTGCCGTCGGGCCCTACCGTGAGCCCGCCGGACCCCGTCATGTCTTTGGGCAGCTCGAAGCGGGTCATCTTCCCGCCGGGAGTGAGGCGAACGAGGCGGTTCGGCCTGTACTGCGTGAACCAGAGGTTGCCGTCGGGGCCAGCGGCGATGTCGTTCAGGTAGCCCCTGCCGGGGATCTGGAACATGGTCATCTTCCCGGCCGAGGTGATGCGGCCGACCCGCAGGTCCGCGGCGGTGAACCAGACGCCACCGGGCCCGCGGACGATCGATCCCGGTTCCTTGGCCGGGAACCGGGTCACCTTGCCGCCGGGGGTGACGCGGTCTATCTCTCCTTCGCGGAGGCCGGTGCGGGCCACCCAGAGGTTGCCGTCGGCGTCGGCGACCAGGTCTTCGACGTGGCTTTCGCCGGGGAGGGGGATCTCGGAGAACCTGCCGCTCGACGAGAGCCGTCCCAGCGCCCGGTATTTGCCCCCACCTTTGGTTCCTTCGACGAGGAACCACATGCTGCGGAGAGGGCCGCGCGTCACCGCCGTCGGCCGGCGGCCGGGCGTCGGGAGCCGGTAGGAGCGGAGCCTTCCCGCGGGAGAGATCCTGCTGATCCTGTTGCTCCACTGCTCGGTGAACCAGAGGTCCCCACCGAGCCCGCGGGAGAGCCAGCCGGCCTCGTGATCCCTCGGCAGCGGGATCTGCACGACCTGCCCAGGACGAACCTCGCGGCGCAGCGGGCGCGGGACCCGCAGCACGACCTCGACGCTTGCCCTCTCGCCACCCTCGACGTCGGCGATCAGGTACTGGCGCTGAAAGCGGCGCTGGGAGAGCCGGCGGTGCGCCGCCGCCGAAAGCCGCAGCTGGACCGTGCGGCGGCTTTCGGGAGGGAGCGCGTAGGAGGCCAGGGCAGCCGGGGTCTTCCCCCACCCCATCCTCAGCTGTCCGGCGCAGCCGTGGACAGGAGATCCGCCGCACTCGAGGACGACGTCGAATCGGCCGTCCCGGACCGTGGCTTCAGCCGAGGCGATCTCGATTCCCGGCCGGCCGATCGGGAGCTTGCTGATCGAGCCGTTGGTGATGAATTTGACCGGGTGGTAGCTGGTCCCCGCCCAGACGTTCCCGTCGGCGCCGGCGACGACGTCGAGGACGTCCGCCCCGCCCTGCACGCCGAACCAGCTGACCTGCCCCCAGGGGGTGATCCGCCCTACCTCGAGGCCGGCGCCGGCGAACCAGAGGTTGCCGTCGGGGCCGGCGGCGATGGCGGAGCCGTTGTAGCCGCGCAGCGGGAAGGTGCTCACCCTCCCCGCCGTGGTGATGCGGCCGATCTCGCGGGAGGCGTTGAACCAGAGGGCGCCGTCCGGTCCCGCCGCGATCCCGCGCGGTTCGCTGCGGAGGCGGAAGGAGGCGATCTCGCCCCGGGGGGAGACGCGGTCGATCCGGCCGAGCGCGGGATCGGTCACCCAGAGGTTGCCGTTGGGGCCGAGGGCGATACCGCCCGGGGCGGTGTTCCTCGACCCTTCTTCGCCCGGCAACTCGAAGCTCTCGACCTGCCCATCCGGCGCGATCCGCGCCACGTAGGCGGGCCCGGTCCACTCCGACCAGTCCGGGACCTTCTTCCGCTGCCGCCAGGAGGTGAACCAGATGCCGCCGCCGGGCCCGACGGCGATCGAGGCCGCGAGGCCGAGCTCCTCCGGCAACGGGAAGAAGGTCGCCTCACCCGCCGGGGTGATGCGCTCGACCCCTTTCGAGGTCGTCGCCCAGAGGTTTCCTTCGGGGCCCAGGACCAGGTCGTGGATGTAGCCGCTGTGTCCGCTCAGCGCTACCGACTCGAGCTTGCCCTCCGGCGTGATCCGGCCCAGTTCGGTCTCGCCGCCCTGAACCAGATCGTCCCGTCGGGACCCGCGGTCATCGATCCCGCCCCCTTCGGCACCGAGTATTCGGTCTGGGTCTCGGCCGCCGCGGGAGCAGCGAGGAGCAGACAGAGCAGGACCGCCAGCGGCGCCACCCGCCGCCACGCCCCGCCGTGGAATCGCTCCCCGCCTCTCATTGCGCAAAGAAGAACCCGCTCCGGTCCGCAACGTTGCGCCTTTTGGTGCAGCGGGTTGTCGCTCAGGCGAAGCTGTGAGCGGGGGCGCGGCCGGAGCGCAGGCGCCGCAGCGCCTCCTCGAAGTCCTCGTGGGTGACGGCCGGGCTCTGGCCCTCCTGGCCGGAGCTGCGCGCCATCGCCGCCAGCGCCGCCTCCTGACAGAGGCCCTTGAGGTCGGCGGGCGAGAGGCCGTCGCTGTCGCGCGCCAGAGCCTCCAGGTCCACGCCGACCGTCGGCATGCGGGCGGTCATCAGGCAGAGAAGGGCGTGGCGGCCGGTCTCGTCGGGGAGGCCGAGGACGATCGTGCGGGAGAGGCGGCCACCGCGCAAGAGCGCCGGGTCGAGCTGGTCGGGCCGGTTGGTGGCGCCGACGACGAAGACGCCGCGCTGGCCGGAGACGCCGTCGATCTCGGAGAGCAGCTGGTTGACGTGGCTGTCGTGGGTCTCGACCTGGCCGCGGGAGCCGGCGATCGCGTCGATCTCGTCGATGAAGACGATCGAGGGGCGGTTGGAGCGGGCGCGCTCGAAGAGCTGGCGGATGTTGCGCTCGGACTCGCCGACCCATTTGCTGATCACGTCGGCGCCGGAGATCGGGTAGAAGCTGCAGTTGGCCTGGGCGGCGAGGACCTTGGCGACCGAGGTCTTGCCGGTGCCGGGAGGGCCGGCGAGGAGCAGGCCGGTCGGCGGCTCGACGCCGAACTTGACCGCCGCCTCGGGGTCCTCGATTACCGCCTGCAGCTGCTGCAGCTGGGCCTTGATCGCCGGGTCGAGGATCAGCGAGTCCCAGGTCCAGTGCTCGACCAGCGGCCGGTCCTGGCCCCCGTAGCGCTCGATCGCCCGCAGCAGGTGGTCGGTGTCGAGCTCGAGCTCCTGGCCGCTCTCGGTCGCCTCGCGGAAGACCTCGAGCGCGGCGGTGTCGACGACTTTCTCGATCGCCGCCGGGGTCATCCCCTCGGTGCGGCGGATGAGGTCGGTCAGCTCGATGTTCGCGGCGGCGGGACGGTCGGCGAGCTCGGTCCGGAAGATCGCCTCGCGCGCTTTCGCGTCGGGCAGGTCGATGCGGATCTGGCGGTCGAAGCGGCCGGGCCGGATCACCGCCGGGTCGAGGTGCTCGACGTTGTTGGTCGCCGCCATCACCAGCAGGCGGCGCTCGTCGCGGTAGGCCTCGAGCGAGGTGAGCAGCTGGTTGACGGTGCGGCGCGCCTCCTGGTCGGGGTTGTTGTCGCGGCGCTGGGCGATCGAGTCGAACTCGTCGAAGAAGAGCAGGCAGGGCAGGTTCTGCGCCGCGGTTTTGAAGGCTTTGTCGATGTTCTGCGCCGATTGGCCCTGGATGCCGCCGATCAGGTCGCCGGTCGAGACGTGCATCAGGTTGAGCCCGTACTCGCCGGCGATCGCGCGGGCGAAAAAGGTCTTGCCGACGCCGGGCGGGCCGTGGAGGAGGATCCCGTTCCACTCGATCCCGTAGCGCTCGGCGTCGTTGGGGTGTTTGAGGACGAGGCCGACGGTGTCGCGCACCTCTTCCTTCAGCGACTCCATGCCGCCGACGTCGCTGAAGTCGCCGAGCTCCGAAGGCGGCTCGACGTTGAAGTTGCCGCTGCCGCCCCCCATCCCGCCGAGGCCGCCGCCCAGGCTCCCGAAGAGCCCGCCGAGGCCGCCCCCCATCCCGGTCTGCTGGGCGGGTTGCTGGGGACGGCGGCGCGGCTCGGGGTTCGAGTCCTTGGCCTTGGCCTCCCCCTCTTCCTGCTGCCCGTCCGCCTGGGCCCCTTCGTCGGGGAACTCGTCGCTGATGTCGACCCACTGACCGGTTTCCGGGTCGTAGGCGAGCGAGCGCGAGCGCATCCCGGTGCCGGAGAAGATCTGGTCGAAGATGCCGCCGAAGGGCATCATCGAGAAGGGCGAGCCGCCGAAGGCGTCGCCGCCCTGTTCGCGCATCCGTTCTTCTTCCCGCTGCCGCCGTTCCGCGGCTTCCCGGCTGCGCCGCGCCGAGCGGCTGACGCTGAAGACGAGCATCGCCAAGATCAGCCCTAGGACGATGAAGGCGGTAATCACGCGCCTCCGCTACCCCGCTCGCTGCGGATTCAGTCGCCCGAGCGACGGGTAGGCACCCCGCCATGGAGGTCATCGGCTACATCATCGGGCTGGCGTTCAGCGGCCTGATCGTCGGCGCCCTGGCCCGCCTCCTCCTCCCCGGCCGCGACCCGATGAGCCTGCTGGAGACGATGCTCGCCGGCGTCGGCGGCTCCCTGATCGCCGGCCTGATCGCCTACTACGTCTTCGACCAGGACGAGGGCGCCGCCCCCTTCCTCATCGCCCTCGCCTGCACGATCGCCATCGTCTACGCCGTCCGCAAGTACCGCCAGAAGGCCGAACCCCAACGCACCGCCCCCGGCCCGATGACCTTCGGCAGCGGCAACGTCCACACCCAGGTCCACTTCTTCCCCGGCTGCCTCCTCTTCTCCCTCGGCATCTCCCTCTTCCTGACGATCGTCCTGAACCTGATCGTGCGGGCGTTCTGACCTATCTCGATCTATCCAGCCGTATAGGTCATGGCCCGGCCTCGATTGTCGACAACCGCGCAGAAGGACGAGGAGGGGCATGACACCGAGGTCAAGCCTTCGCTCTGACCGGCGATGTGCCGAGGAGCGTGCCATCTACCCCGCCTAAAAGTGAGGGCTCGACCGTGCGTGTCAACGGTCACGCAAAACACCCTCGATGGACACGAGATGGCGTTGAGACCCGGCCCTGACGATCCATGCTGGATGTACCGAGGCCTTCCCCAGGACCCGCCCTTCAGCCTGATCACCTCATTGTCGAGGCCAACCGCCACGCAAAATCGAATAGCAGGACATGAGACCGAATTGAGGGCAGAGCCGTTAATCGTCTTCGGCTTGCCCCAGCGCCGACCGGTGAAGGTCACTGCCTGACCTTCGTAGTCCACGGCCACGCAAAAGCTCGGTGCGGCACACGAAACAGAAAAGAGGTAATTAGCCGTATCGAACCTGGTCGGCTGACTCCACAGAGTCCCACGGAAGACCATCGCCCTCTGCGTGTTGTGACTTACTTCACGGCTGTCGACGGCCATGCAGAAGGTCGGGGAAGTGCATGAGACCGATTGGATGCCGGCATCACTGATCTTCAGGGGAGCTGACCAACCTAACCCGTTGAAAGTGTGCACCCGACCCGCATTATCCCCGGCAACGCAAAAGGCCGACGACACGCATGAAACCGACTCCAAAGCGACCTCCGAATCAAGGGCGGTCGCCGCACTCCATGAAGCGCCATTGAACATCGATACGTAACCGTCGATTCCAACCATGATGCAAAAGGAAGGAGAGGCGCAGGAAACAGAAGACGCCCGGTCGGGAAAGATTTGTTCAGGTGGCGTCCAACTAGCAGAGGCTTGACCGGCTGCACCTGCCAACAGGATCACGAACGACACGAGGCCGCCAGCACAGAAGCGTAGAAGACATCTAGAAACTCTCAAGGTTTCCAAGGTGCAGATGTATAGCAGGATTTGAGTACTAAGCGCTGATGCTAGAGATGCCCTGGTTAACAGTTGAGTGCGCTAATCGTGCTCGTGCCTCAACTGAACAGTGCACGCCAGATCACACTCGGCCGCCGGCTGACCTGCGGTCCAAGGACCAGGGCAAAGAGCGTCAGCGCGAGCCAAGGACGGAGGTGGGGGCCGATCCGGCGGATGCGGCCGTCGGGGGCGAGCTCGAAGACCATCGCATCGGTCATGCGGACGGGTCCGATCCGCGCCCGGGCGAAGGCCACGCGGCGCTCGTCCTCGCCGATCGCCCACTCCCACCGCAGGCCGCTCAAGCTTCCGTAGACCGCGTCGAGGAGATAGCGGACGTCATCCTCTCCGCGGAAGACCATCCGGCCGGAGATCGGCGAGACGACCTCGACGTCGGGTGCGAGAACGTCCGTCAGACCTGCCATGTCCCCCGCTTCGGTGGCGGACATGTAGCGCTGCACCGCGTCGTCCATGCGGCAACGATATGCCGCGCGCTCAGGCGGGGGAAGCCGGCGCCTCCTGCGGAGCCCCGTTCTGGGACACCTCCGCCGCCGGTTTCACCGCGGGCGGGCCCTCGTGGATCTTGCGCTGCGGGTCCTCTTTGTTGGCCTGGCGGACCGCGTCGACGTCGCCGTGGTAATCGCCCTTGCCGGTCGGATCGGTCATCGCCAGCGACATCAGCTCGAAGGCGGCGAGGGCGACATGGGGCACCCACTGGCGGCGCCCCTCCTTGTACTGGCCGGTGATGAAGGGGAGGGCGCCGACGGCGATGGCGCCGGCCGCGTCGAGAGCCAGGTGGGCCTTGAACGGGATCACCTTGGCGATCCCGAGCGGGTAGTCGGTCATCGTGCTGTAGGCGGCGTGGGTCGCACCGGCGGCGCGCATCTGGCGGGCCGAGCGGGTGCCCTCGACGCCGACCAGCTTCGGCAGGACGGTGGTCAGCGCGGCGCCGGCCATGTAGTCGACGACGCCGTGGAGGGTGGAATCGACGGGCCTGGGTGGAAAGGGCATCGCTGTTGGTTCCTTTCAGGGCTTCAGGGCTTGAGGACGACCTTCACGCAGTCGTCCTGCTTGTGCTTGAAGGTCTCGTAGGCGTTGGGGGCGTCGTCGAGCCCGAGCTGGTGGGTGATCACGAAGCTCGGGTCGATGTCGCCGTTGCGGATGTGCTCGTAGAGCGGCTTCAGGTACTTGTGGACGTGGGCCTGGCCGGTCCGCAGCTGCAGCCCCTTGTTCATGAAGGCGCCGGTGGGGAACTTGTCCATGATGCCGCCGTAGACGCCCATCACCGAGACGATGCCGCCGGGCCGGCAGGCGAGGATCGCGTCGCGCAGGGCGTGGCCGCGGTCGGACTCGATCCGCTGCGCCTGTTTGACCCGCTCGACCGCGTGCAGGGCGCCGTGGCCGTGGGAGGCCTCCATCCCGACGCAGTCGATCACCGCGTCCGGCCCGCGGCCGCCGGTCAGCTCCTTCAGCTGCTCGACGATGTCGGCGTCCACCGAGAAGTCGATGACGTCCGTCGCGCGCGCCTTGTTGACCGCCATCTGCAACCGGTACTCGTACTGGTCGATCGCGATCACCCGCTCGGCCCCCATCATGACCGCGCTGGCGATCGCGAACTGGCCGACGGGACCGGCGCCGAAGACGGCGATCGTCTCGCCGCCTTTGATGTCGCAGAGATCGGCGCCGAAGTAGCCGGTCGGGAAGATGTCGGAGAGGAAGAGCACCTGCTCGTCGGTGAGGTCGTCCTCGACCTTGATCGGGCCGACGTCGGCGAACGGCACCCGCGCGTACTCGGCCTGGCCGCCGGCGTAACCGCCGGTGAGGTGCGAGTAGCCGAAGATCCCGGCGGCGGAGTGGCCGAACATTTTCTCCGCCATGCCCGAGTTGGGGTTCGAGTTCTCGCAGGCCGCCCAGAGATCGTTCCTGCAGGACCAGCAGTCGCCGCAGGCGATCGGAAAGGGGACGACGACGCGGTCGCCGACCTCGAGATTGCTCACCCCTTTGCCCTTCTCCACCACTTCGCCCATGAACTCGTGGCCGAGGATGTCGCCCCGTTTCATCGTCGGCACGTAGCCGTCGTAGAGGTGAAGGTCGGAGCCGCAGATCGCGGTCGAGGTGATCTTCACGATCGCGTCGCGGGGGTTGAGGATGCTCGGGTCCGGGACCTCCTCGACCGAGACTTCGTTGCGGCCCGACCAGACGGTGGCGCGCATCAGACGCCCGCCTTCTCGAGCTCGTCCTGCTCCAGCGGCTGGGCCGGCCGCTGCTTCAGCTTGCGCTCGGCCAGCTCGCCCTCGGGCGTGCCGTCGGAGCGCGGGATCTCCCCGGTCTCGAACCGGGCCTTGAAGCGGCGCAGGTCGTCCTTGACCTTGGCCAGCGGCTCTTTGCCGCTCAGCTTCATCAGCATCTCGCCGAGCTTGCCGCCCGGGGCCGTCTGCTCGAGGTCGACGTGGATCTCGGTCCCCCGGTCGCCGGGGGCCTTCCTGAAGCTGACCGCGGCGTCGACCGAGTCGATGTAGTCGGGCCGGTACTCGTCGTCTTGCCACCGCTTCTGGACCTCATCGAGAGATCCGAGCACGGTGACCGAAGCTTTGCTGCTCATCCGGTGGGACCTCCTCGGGCGGGGACTGGCAGGAACCTGGCGCTGTCTTCGCTGGTTACCCGCTGAGGTGGGCGCTACACGGGCGGCTCGTTAAAGACTCCGCCGTTCCGAAGAGCGCGGTCTCAGCCGCCGCCGCGCTCGCCCGAGACGGTGGCGACCAGCGAGCGCGGGCCGCCGTGGTCGCGGTGCTCGCAGAGGTAGATGCCCTGCCAGGTGCCGAGCGCGAGGCGACCGTCGCTCACCGGCAGAGTCAGCGACGGCCCGAGCAGCGCCGCCTTGATGTGGGCGGGCATGTCGTCCGGCCCCTCCAGCGTGTGCGTCCAGTACGGCGCCCCTTCCGGCACCGCCCGGTCGAACCAGCTCTCGAAGTCCCGCCGCACCTCCGGCGCCGCGTTCTCGTTCAGCGCCAGCGAAGCCGAGGTGTGCTGGATCAGCAGGTGGAGGAGGCCGACCGAGACCTGCCGCAGCTCCGGCAGCGCCTCTACTACCTCTCCCGTGACGAGGTGAAAGCCCCGCGACTTCGCCGGCAACCGGATCTCCCGCTGGAGCCACATCGTGGAGATCGTGTCACTTCCAGAGATGTCAGCTCGCGGTGCCTCCTCGATCCATCTCTTCTGCGAGGGCCTCCACAAGTGCGATCAATTCCGAGGTCTTGATCTCGAGCGCTTTGCTCAGCTTGGACAAGTTGAGGTAGCTCATATTCACCCTTCCCGCCTCGATATGGGAGATCCAGGTGGAGTCGATACCTGACCTCTTACCTAGTGCGACCTGAGTCAACCCCAGCGTCTTACGCCGAAAAGAGACGACTTTGCCCAGGGCCCTCAAAGACAATTCTCGATCAGGCACCCTCAGGAGAATGCCGACTCCGCCGGACGTTTTTGTCTACAGAGACCGGGGGTCCGCGCTATGCGGCCAGAGTGCCGTAGCGCTCGCCGGCGGGCAGCCGCGCGGCGGGATGAAGGCGCACGGCGTCCGGCCAGAAGCGGGCGCCGACCCGCAGCTGGAGCAGGGTCGAGCGCAGCAGCGCCTCGCGGGCCGGGTCCCAGCCGAAGCCGAACAGGCGGCGGATCGCCGGGGGGAGCAGACCGGTCGAGATCAACCTGATCGTCTCGGTCAGGGGAATAGCGGCGGTGCGCGCCCAGCCGGACCAAGGCGGGTCGAGGATCATCCTTTCCGCCTGCTCGCGACGATCGTCGGAGATCCACAGGCTGCCGTCGCCGAGACGACCATCGATGTACTCCTTCAACTCCGGGTACGTAGCGGGCATCGAGTCGGAGGGCAGGCCGAGAAGCTCGCCGACCTGCCGGTATTCGCGCCAGTAGCGCTCCCGCTCGTCAGAAGCGAGGGAGCCGAAGATGCGCTCGTAATAGACGACCGCGGAGTCCGCCAGCGTCGCGAGGACCCAGAGCCCCAGCTCCGGATCGGAGGCGGCGTACGGCGTGCCCTTGGGGATCGGGCCGTACTCCTCCGGCGTCTTTCCCTTGACCCGGCGGTGCATCGCGTGGACGATCCGCCCGGTCTTCGCGGCTTCCTCCCGGCTGCCGAAATAGATCCGGGACATCCGCTCGTCGGTGCGCTGCAGACGGAGCTGAGGGTCGTCGAAGATGATCGAGTGGCGCTCGAAGCCGACGACCGCCAGCGGATCGCAAGCCTGCATCAGCAGAGCCCGGACCCCCGAAAAGAGCACCAACCGCTCCCGGTGCAGCCGCCGCACCATCGAATCGGCAGCGAAAAAACCATCAACTTCCTCAGCCTGCGGACTCCGCCCCGGCTGAATTCCCGGTATCAACGACAGCACGTCGGTGGGCTTGACCACCCACCAACGGTAGCTGGGCGGCACTGTCGGGCTTGAGGTGGCTACTCGTAGACGACGAGGACCGGCTGGGGGCGCAGCCGCAGTACCTGCTCGGGCTTCATCAGGTCAATGTCCTCTTTGTAGAAGAGCTTGAAGCCGTTGGAGGATGACCGGCGCTTGCGCGCAAGCTGCCCGTACTTGGCGATCTTGTTGGGCTGGTCGCCGAAGCCGTCCACGTTGACCACGAGGGCGACGCCGGGGTGGCGTTCGAGCTCCTCCTCGGACTCGACCATCTCCTCGGTGAAGCGGTGGACCACGAGCAGCTTCTGCGGCAGGTCGTGGCGGCGCACGAGGCCCGATAGGTAGCGGGAGACCTCGTTGATCGTCGCCGCGTCGGTGGAGCCGATCTCCTGCCCGGGCAGCTGGGGCGGCTCCATGCTCCACTCCGGGTCGAGCGCCAGCGAAACCTCCGGCTGCTTCAGGAACGGCTCCAGTCGGCGTGCCTCATCGAGGAACGACGCGTAGCCGGGCTGGATGTCGAGGATCAGGAGCATCTCGTGGGCCCTAGCCGCTCGCAGGTAGCGGCGGACCACGGAGGTCTCCTCGTGCAGCGCGTGGTTGCCTTCTTCGCCGGCTTCCTGCGTCACCAGCGTCGTGATCAGCTCGAAGGCGCGCAGTACGGGTCGGCCAGGGCGCTCGTATTGGGCGGCCTGGCGCTCC
>JALZHV010000286.1 GCA_030860625.1 Actinomycetota bacterium | reverse complement strand
GTCCGCGTCATCCCCCACGGCGCCTTCGACTACCTGACGAGGCCGCCGGAGGAGAAGCCGCTGCCGCCGGAGCTGGAGGGGGCGGAGGGGCCGGTGGTCCTCTGCTTCGGCCTGCTTCGTCCCTACAAGGGGATCGAGCAGCTGCTCCAGGCCTACGGGCAAGTCACCGGGGACGGCGGCCCCGACGCCGAGCTCTGGATCGTCGGCAACCCGCGGATGGACGTGGCGCCGCTGCGCGAGCTCGCCGCCCGAGCCGGTGGCCGCGTCCGCACCGTCACCCGCTTCGTCGATGACGCCGAGATCCCGGCGATCTTCCGCCGCGCCGACCTCGTCGCCCTCCCTTACCTCGACGCCGAGGAATCGGGCGTCCTCCACACCGCCCTAGCCTTCGGCAAGCCGCTCGTCCTCAGCGCGGTCGGCGGCTTCCCCGAGGTGGCGGAGACCGGCGCCGCCCGCCTCGTCCCACCCGGTGACACCGACGCGCTCGCCACCGCCCTCGCCGACCTCACCGAGGACGAGAACGCCCGCGCCGAGATGGCCGCCGCCGCAACGCGCGCCGCCGCCGGCCCCTACTCCTGGGACGAGACCGCCCGCCGCACCCTTGACCTCTACCGCGAGCTGCTGGAGACGCGCCCGTGAACACCGCCGCCGCGATCCTCTTCTGGCTCAGCGCCGGCCTGATCGTCTACACCCACCTCGGCTATCCGCTGGTGCTTGCGGTTCTTGTGCAACTGAAAAGGGCGCGGCGGCTTAAAAGGCCGCGCGTCCTCGCGGCAGATGACACCGTTCCCACCGTCTCCCTGATCGTGCCCGCGTATGACGAGGAGGACGTGATCGCGGAGAAAGTCGCCAATGCGCTCGCGCTCGACTATCCCCGCGAGCGGATGCAGATCGTCGTCGCCTCCGACGGCTCCAGCGACGGCACCGCCGCGCGTGCTCGCGCCGCCGGGGCCGACCTCGTCCTCGAGCTGCCGCCCGGTGGCAAGGTTGCCGCCCTCAACGCAGCCGCCAAGCAGGCCACCGGCGAGGTCCTCGCCTTCTCCGATGCCAACAGCGCCTGGGCGCCGGACGCGCTGCGGCGGCTCGCCGCCCCCTTCGCCGACCCGGAGGTCGGCTACGTCTGCGGTCAGGTCCGCTTCCTCGACCCGGGCGGCAACAACCTCGAGGGCGCCTACTGGCGCTACGAGATGGCGGTGCGGGAAATGGAGTCCGCCCTCGGCGGAGTCACCGCCGGCAACGGCGCGATCTACGCGGTCCGCAGGGACGCCTACATCCCGCTCGCCCCCTCCGGCAGCCACGACCTCAGCTTCCCCTTCGCCCTCGCCAAGCGCGGCCTGCGGTCGCTCTACGCGCCCGCCGCTCGCGCCGAGGAGAAGATGGTGCCGACGATCGAGGGGGAGTTCGCCCGCAAACGCCGGATGATGCTCGGCCTCTGGGACATCGTCGTCGGCGAGGGGATGCTCTCGACGCGCCGCTACCCGCCGCTGTTCGCCTTTGAGATCTTCTCCCACCGGCTGCTCCGCTACCTCAGCCCCTTCCTGCACCTGGTCGCCCTCGTCGCCAACGCCTTCCTGCTCGACGACGGCTGGTTCTACGTCCTCACCTTCGCTCTCCAGCTCGCCCTGCTCGTCGCCGCTCTGCTCGGCCGCTTCCTGCCGTTGGCGCCGCTGCGGATCGCCCGCTACTACGCGCTGACGACCGCCTCGATCGCCGTCGGCCTCTGGGACCGCTGGCGCCACGGCGCGGGCGGGCGCTGGGAGAAGGCGGAGGGGACCCGCTGATGCCGCGCGCCTTCGACATCCTCATCGCCGCCCTCGTCCTCGCGGTCCTCTCGCCGTTCCTGCTGGTCGCGGCGATCGCGATCAAGCTGACCAGCCCCGGCCCGGTCGTCTACCGCCAGCGCCGCGTCGGCCTCGGCGGCCGCGAGTTCGAGATGTGGAAGCTGCGGACGATGGTCCAGGGCTCCGACCCGGTCGGCGTCGGCAAAGTCGTCTACCGCGACGACCCCCGCGTCACCGCCCCCGGCCGCCTGCTCCGCCGCACCTCCCTCGACGAGGTCCCGAACCTGGTCAACGTCCTCCGCGGCGAGATGGCGATCATC
This sequence comes from Actinomycetota bacterium, assembly GCA_030860625.1. Lineage (GTDB taxonomy): Bacteria > Actinomycetota > Thermoleophilia > Solirubrobacterales > 70-9 > VAYN01. Next base: position 1,018 of record JALZHV010000286.1, on the reverse strand, counting down.
GGCCCCCGCCCGACGATCAAAGCCCAGGTCGACGACTACACCCCGCACCAGAAACGCCGCCACGAGGTGTTGCCCGGGATCACCGGCTGGGCCCAGGTCCAGGGCCGCGCCGGCATCCCCTGGGAGGAGCGGATCGAGCTCGACGTCTGGTACGTCGACCACCGCAGCCTCGCCCTCGACCTCCGCATCCTGCTCAAGACCGTCTGGCTTGTCCTCACCGCCCAGGGCTTGGCCCCGGACTGAGGTCGATGGCCGATTTCCCTCCATATAGGGGTATTTGAGGCCCGTCAACGTGAAGTAGGGTTCGCGCGATGAGTACCGACCGCCCCACGGTGAGCCTGCGGACCTTCGAAGAGGGGGATGCGCGCGCCGTGCATCGCTGGTTCAACAATCCGGAGGCGACGCAGACGCTGATGGAGCAGCGCGACGAGTTCACGCTGGAGCAGGCGGAGGCGTGGACGCGGCGGGCGATGGACGACTCGGGCGAGGACCGCAAGTTCGCGATCGTCGTCGAGGGCTACGAGGAGCCGGTCGGCTTCACCGCGCTCTACGGGCTCTTCCGCCAGACCGCCCCCGAGCTCGGGGCCCTGATCGGCGACGACGTGCGCGGCAAGGGCGTCGGCCGCCGCGCCGAGGCGCTGACGATCGCCAAGGCCTTCGACGAGTACGGCGCCCACCGCGTCTACGGTCGCATCCCCGCCCGCAACGAGGTGGCGAAGAAGACCGTCGCCGGGCTCGGCTGGAAGCACGAGGGGACGATGCGCGCCCACCTCGCCCGCCGCGGGGCGCCGGCGGACGACTGCGAGGTCTGGGGCGTGCTCCCCGACGAGTTCCGCGCCGCCGCCGCGGACCTGCTCGATTGAGCGCCTTCGCCGCCAAGGCCGAGCTGCTGGAAGACCGCGGCGAGGCCGCTGCCGACGGAGAGTTCTTCCGTTCCCGTCCCTTCTTCGACGCGGTGGGCGTGTGTGAGTGGCTGCGGGTGGTGAGCTTTTATTTTTTTTTGCTCGCTCCGCTGATG
>JALZHV010000285.1 GCA_030860625.1 Actinomycetota bacterium | reverse complement strand
GCCGGGGCCGCGTGCGCGAGGAGGGATCTGCAGTCGCAATGCTCGCTGCCGGCGGCGGCCTGGATGTGAACAGGCTGAGAAATGGGAGAGTTCGCGTATGGAGCCCGTGATCTACGAGCGGCGCGGCGCGGCGGCCGTCGTCACGATCGACCGCCAGGAGCGCCGCAACGCCGTCGACGGGCCGACCGCCGACCAGCTCGCCGAGGCCTACGAGCGCTTCGAGTCCGAGGACGACGCGCGCGTGATGGTCCTCACCGGCGGCGGCGAGCTCGCCTTCTGCGCCGGCGCCGACCTCAAGGCGATCGACACCTTCGCCCCCCGCCTGGGCGACCCGGGCGGCCCGCTCGGCTTCACCCGCCTCACCCCGTCGAAGCCGGCGATCGCGGCGATCGACGGCTGGTGCCTGGCCGGCGGCCTCGAGCTCGCCCTCTGGTGCGACCTGCGGATCGCCACCTCGCGGGCGGTCTTCGGCTGCTTCGAGCGCCGCTGGGGGGTGCCGCTCGTCGACGGCGGCACGCAGCGGCTGCCGCGGGTGGTCGGTCAGGGGCGGGCGCTGGAGATGATCCTCACCGGCCGCGCCGTCGAGGCCGAGGAGGCGCGGCGGATCGGGCTCGTCAACGAGCTGGTCGAGCCGGGCGCCCAGCTCCAGCGGGCGTTGGAGCTGGCGGAGCGGATCGCTTCCTTCCCGCAGGAGACGTTGCTGAGCGACCGCCGCGCCGCCCTCGAGGGGGCGGGGCTGCCGTTGACCGAGGGCCTCGAGCTGGAGCGCCGGCTCGGCCGCGAGGTCCTCGACGTGGCCGCCCGCGGCGCCGCCCGTTTCGCCCGCGGCGAGGGCCGCCACGGCGAGGGGGTCTAGGGTCAGGTCGTGTTCGCGCGCATTTCGGCGACGGCGACGTCGGCCCCGAAGTACGGGAGCACCGCCAGGTACATCAGCTCCGGCAGCAGCGGCAGGAACTCGCTCGTCTCCGCCGTCGCGAGGCGGCCGTGGAGGACGGCGAGGATGCCGGCGACCACCGCCTCGGCCGCGATCGCGGGGGCGCCGCCGTCGCTTTCCTCCCGCGCCCGGTCCATCGAGGCGGCCGCGCGCTGCATCATCTCTGTTCGCTTGCCCACCGCCCGCGGGCCGGCGGCGTGCACCTCGACCAGCAGCGCCCGTCCCACCTCCGGCTGCTCTTCGAGGAAGCGGAGCAGCCCGCCCAGCGCCCCGCGCAGCTGGCCGCGCCAGGTCGTCTCCCCCGCGGCCGCTTCCCGCATCGCCAGCTCGATCCAGGCGGAGCCGGCGTCGATCGCCTGCAGGTAGCAGTCCTCCTTGCCTTCGAAGGTGTCGTAGAAGGCCTGCCGGTACATCCCGGTCCGGGCGATGACATCCTGGACCGAGGTCTGTTGGTACCCCTGCGTCCCCACTGCTTCTAGCATTCCCTGGAGAATGCGTTGGCGCTTTTCGATCAAAATCCCCGCTTCAAAGGTCTGGATTGAGAAAACGGCTTGTCTACCTTTCGGTACCTAAACGGTATCCGCTGGAGAGTTTTGGAGCCGACGCGACCACTTCGGTACCGTTTTGTTCGTGACCTCTAACTCAACAGGACGTCCACTTCCGGGCCGGGCGCCGCTGCCGCGCGAGTTCGTCCTCCGGCACCAGCGGGCGCGGATCATCGCCGCGCTGGCCGAGGAGGCCTCGGACAAGGGCTACGCGAACGTCACCGTCGCCGACGTCGTCAAGCGGGCGAAGATCGCCCGCAACACCTTCTACGGGAACTTCGCCTCCAAGGAAGCCTGCTTCCTCGCTGCCCAGGAGCATGGGATAGCGGTAGCGGTGGAGCGGGTCGTGGCGGCCGCCGCGGAGAGGGAGGCCTGGCCGCAGCGGGTCGAGGCGGGGATGACCGCCTTCGTCCGCTACGTGATCGAGGAGCCGGCCCTCGCCCGCACCTGCATGGTCGAGGCGCTGACGGCGGGCCCGGAGGCGGTGCGCCGCTACGAGGAGTCGCTGCAGACCTTCGTCTCCCTTCTCGAATCTGGACGGAATGTCTCTCCTCACGCCGCGGATATGCCGGAGACGATGGAGGAGGCGATCGTCGGCGGCCTCTTCTGGATCGTCCACCAGCGGCTGGTCCTCGGAGAAGTCGACAGCGTGACTGGAGTCCTGCCCGAACTCGTCGAGTTCGCTCTTACCCCCTACGTCGGAGCGGAGACCGCGCGTCAGGTCGCGGCCGGCGCCGAGCTCGGTTCAGCCGGTTATGCGCACTGATTTCCGCTTCAACTCAAAAAACTGGTTCATCAGCCAGTCTGAGCTTCGCTCGTCCAGATCGGTATCGTCGGTTTCCCCTTGCCCCGCTCATCTAACGACCACCAGTCCGTGGACGCCCCCGAGTATCCGCCCGAGCTAGCCCGGCTCCCGCCTGGCCGGCACGGCCTGCCGCGCGAGTTCGTCGCGCACAACCAGCGCGAGCGGCTGATCGCCGGGCTGGCGGAGGCGGTCGCCGAAAACGGCTACGCCGGGACGACGATCGCCCACATCACCCGCCAGGCGGCGGTCTCGCGGCGCACCTTCTACGAGCACTTCAACAGCAAAGACGAGTGCTTTGTCGCCGCCTATGACACGGTGATGACCGAGCTGAACCGGCGGGTGGGGGAGGCCTTCGACCAGGAGGAGGAGTGGCCGCAGGCGGTGCGGGCCGGGATCGCCGCGATGCTCGAGTTCCTCAGCGCCGAGCCGCACTTGGCGCGCCTCAGCATGGTCGAGGCGCTGGTCGCCGGCCCGGTCGTGGTCGAGCGCTACGACGCCGCGATCCAGAACCTCGTCCCGTACTTCGAAGCGGGCCGCGAGGGGCGCTCCGCCGACGTCCTCGCCGGCCTCTCGCCGACCACCGAGGAGGCCCTGGTCGGCGGCATGGTCTCGCTGATCTCCCGCCGCATCTTCGCCGGCCGCGCCGACGAGCTCGAGGGGCTGCTCCCCGACCTCGTCGAGTTCACCCTCACGCCCTACATCGGCAGCGGCGAGGCGGCGAAAGTCGCCCGCGCAGTCTGAGAACTTCAGAAGCTTGAGCTTGCCTCTATTGCTATCGTTCGTCTCTCACACGAACATACGTTCGTATGGAGATCGCCTGTGTCATCGACACGCACCTGGCGGTCGCCGCGCGCCCGGATCGTGCC
>JALZHV010000284.1 GCA_030860625.1 Actinomycetota bacterium | reverse complement strand
GGTCGTGACCAGCGCTGCCGACTTCGGCGTCGGAACCGAAGCGGGCCTTGCAGGCGTCGGTGAGGCCGAGGCCAAACTCCGGCATGCGGCGGAATTCCTCGGGCCGCAGGCGGATCGGCGTCAGGCCGACCTCGTGCAGGGTCGGCCAGAAGAGGTTGCCGGGGCCGGCGTAATAGGCGCCCTTGCGCGCCGAGACCTTGCCGGCCGCGTTGCCGCAGAAGACGACCTTGAGGCCCGGGACCAGCACGTCCGGCAGCACGTCGGCCATCGGCCGAGGGTAGCTAGGCGGCTTTGGGCAGCTTGCGCCGGCGCGGCAGCTGGACCAACTGGCCCCGCTCCGCGTGGACCGGCTCGAAGCTGGAGACGGAGAGGACGACGTGGCTGTAGCCACATGGGCAGACCTCGCGGTCGAGATCGTCGAGCTCCTCGACGAGGACCTCGCTCTCTTCGGCGCAATCTGAGCAGACGACAAGTACTTGCCACATGGATTTGATGGTGCCGGGGCCTTCGGACGGATTCCGGAGTTAGGGTCAAATCATGCAGCGCTGCGTCGCCTTCCTGCGTGGGATGAACCTCGGTGGCCGCCGAATCAAGAACGAGGAGCTGCGGCGGCACTTCGAGGAGATGGGGCTGGAGGAGGTGGGGACCTTCCGGGCGAGCGGCAACGTCGTCTTCTCTTCTCCCGGCCGGGAGAAAGAGGAAACGTTGGCAACGCGCATCGAAGCCGAGCTGGGGGAACGGCTCGGCTACGAGGTGCCGGTGTTCCTGCGCACGATCGAGGAGGTGGCGGCGATCACGGCGCGGGAGCCGTTCGATCCCGCAGCGGTCGCGAAGTCGAAGGGGAAGCTGCAGGTTTCCTTCCTGGCGAAGAAGCCGAGCGCTGCCGCAAAGAAGAAGGCGCTGGCACTCGCGACCGACGAGGACCTGCTGGCGATCGAGGGGCGCGAGCTCTACTGGCTCCCCAGCGGCGGCATCAGCGAATCGGACCTCGACCTGAAGGCGCTCGACGCGACGCTGGGGCCGGGGACGATCCGGACGATGGGCACGGTCGCGCAGATCGCGGCCAAGTACGGCTGACGCCCCGCTGGCTACGCTCGGACGAGCATGGCCATCGCGACCGCAACCTCGCTCGACGTCTACGTCGGCGGCAAGCTGCTCTTCGAGGACGTCTCCTTCAAGCTCGAGCCGCGTGAGCGGATGACGCTCTCCGGTCGCAACGGCGCCGGCAAGTCGACGCTGCTGCGGGTGCTCTCCGGCGAGCTGGCGCCCGACTCCGGCTCGCTCAGCGTGCAGCGGGGCGCGCGGGTGGCGCTGCACGACCAGCGGCCGCCGCGGGAATCGCAGGCGACGCTGGGCGAATACGTCTTCTCCGGGCGCACCGACATGCTCGAGACCGAGGCCGAGCTGGCGCGGCTGGAGGGGCAGATGGCCGGCGGCGACGAGGAGACGATGCGCGCCTACTCCGCCGCCCAGCAGCGGCTCGAAGCCGGCGGCGGCTACCGCTGGCGCGACCAGGTCCTCTCCGTCCTCCGCGGCCTCGGCTTCGACTCCGAGCAGGCCGAGCGGCCGCTCTCGACCTTCTCCGGCGGCGAGCTGACCCGCGCCTCGCTGGCCCGCGCGCTCGCCACCCGCCCCGACCTGCTGCTCCTCGACGAGCCGACGAACCACCTCGACATCCCCAGCCTGGAGTGGCTGGAGGGATACCTGGTCGAACTCGACGCGGCGGTCGTCCTCGTCGCCCACGACCGCTGGTTCCTCGAGGCGGTCGGCACCTCGGTGCTGGAGCTGGAGGCCCAGCGGGCCCGCTTCTTCGCCGGTCCCTGGCACGCCTGGCGCCAGGAGCAGGCGGCGCGGCAGATCGCCCTCGGCAAGGCGATCGAGCGCCAGCAGGCGGAGATCGCGCGGATGGAGCGCTTCGTCGAGCGCTTCCGCTACAAGGCGTCGAAGGCGCGCCAGGCGCAGTCGCGGGTGAAAAAGATCGAGCGGTCCAAGCGCGAGGGGCCGGTCGCCGAAAAGCGCGACACCCGCCACCTCCGCTTCCGCTTCAAGCCGCCGGAGCGCCCCGGCCGGATCGTCCTGAAATTCGTCAACGGCAAGCTCGAGGTGCCGGGCCGGACCCTGCTGGAGGGCGCCAACCTGGAAATCGAGCGCGAGGAACACGTCGTCCTCGTCGGCCCCAACGGCGCCGGCAAGACGACCCTGATCGAGACCCTGGCCGGCAAACGCGAGCCCGCCGCCGGCAGCGTCCGCACCGGCCACAACGTGAAGGTCGGCTACCTCTCCCAGCACGCCGAGACCGCCGCCGGCAGCGGCTCGATCCTCGACGCGGCGAAGCGGGAGACCGGCCTGAGCGAGAACCAAGCCCGCGCCCTGCTCGGCGGCTTCCTCTTCTCCGGTGCCGACGTCGACAAGCAGCTCTCCGACATTTCCGGCGGCGAGCAGCGGCGGCTCTCGCTGGCGATCCTCGTCGCCTCCGGCGCCAACGTCCTCATCCTCGACGAGCCCACGAACCACCTCGACATCGAGAGCCGCGAGGCGCTCGAGGACGCGCTGATCGAGTTCGAGGGGGCGGTGCTGCTGGTCTCCCACGACCGGGCGCTGCTGGAGGCGGTCGGCAGTCGCACCCTCGTCTGCGAGGGCGGGGAGCTGCGCAGCCACCCGAGCGGCTGGGCCGAGTACCAGCGCCGCCGTGACGAGCGCGAGGCCGAGACCGAAGCGGCGGCCAAGTCCGCCGCCAAGAGCGGCAAGAAGTACAGCGCCACCAAGCCGGCCCAGAAAGCCGCCCGCAAGGCGGCGAAGCTCGAGCAGCGGATCGAGAAGGCCGAGGCGGAGCTGCGCGAGCTCGAGGACGAGCTTGCCGACCCCGCCGCCTGGTCGAGCCCGGGCCGGGTCGAGCGGGCGAGCAAGCGCCACGCGGAGGCCAAGGCTGCGATAGAAGAGCTCTACGCGGAGTGGGAGGAAGCGCAGCGCGAGGCCGAGGCGGGCTCGGCGACGGCTTAGGCTTTCACCCGGCTCGCCGCGGCGGCGGGGGTGAAGTCGGTGTCGGGACGGGAGAGGGAGCGTTCGAGCACGACCCGCGCGCCGTGCTGCGGCGCCAGGGTGATGTTGCGGATCTTCACCTTCTCCGGCTCCGGGTCGGGCGCCCGCAGGGCCGCGC
>JALZHV010000283.1 GCA_030860625.1 Actinomycetota bacterium | reverse complement strand
ACCTAACCCTGTTCGGCCCGCGGGTCCCGATCGGCTGGAACGCCGAAGTCGAAATCGCGACGGCGATCCCCGCGCAGGCGCTGGCCACCGGTGGGCCGCCGGCCGGCCTGACGGAGCGGGTCCGCTTCCGGGGGCAGCCCCACCCCGGTTTGGTCGAGTTCCTCGAGCAGAAGGGAACCGCGGGAGGCTGAGCTATTCGCCCAGGCCCCCGCCGCCGAGACCCCCGGTGCCGCCGAGGGGGTTTTCGAGGGCTCCGCCGCCGGCGCCCGCTTCGGCTTTGCTCTGTTCTTCGGCTCGTTTGACTTCTTTGAGGAAGGCTTTGGCGCGTTTTTCGGTTTCGTCGAGCGATTTGTCGAGTGCTTCGCGTTCGGATTTGCCGGTGGCGAGTTTCTCGGCTTCGGTGCGCGCTTTCTCGGCGGCCTCGAAGTCGCCGGTGAAGTAGGTGTAGAGGGCAAGGGTGCTGACCGAGTTCAGCGTCGGCCGCTCTTCGGCGACGATTCTCTGCGCCTCGGTGGCGGCGGCGATGTTGCGCTGCGCCTCTTCGACGGTCTGCCCCGTTTCCGCCATCCGCGCCAGGGTTATCGCCATCAGCTGGGCGACGGTGGGGCTCGGTTCGTCGGTCGCGTCGAGGTAGGTGTTCCAGGAATCGCTCGCCTCCTGGAACTCCTGGAAGGCCTCCACCGTCATCACCTGTTCGCCGTTCGCTTCGATCTGGACCTTGGCGTTGCCGGCGTTGACGTGGGCGCGGGTCAGCGAGAGCAGCAGGTTCGGGTCTTCCGGATCCTGTTTCAGCCGCCCTTCGATCCGCTCCACCTGTTCTTCGTAGACCTCGGCGGAGTTCCCGGTTTCGTCGCCCTGGAAGAGTTCGGCGATGTTGAAGCCGCCGATGACGAGGAAGAGGCTGAGCCCCATCAGGACCGCAAGGGTCGCGTAGACGACTTTGACGACGTTCCTCCGCCGGCCCTCGCGGAGGTCGAAAAGCATTCGGTGCTCTTTGTCGTCTGCCATCTCTCCCTACTCCTGCGTAGAGGGTTCCGGGACCGCTCCTCTTTCTCGCGGCTGTCCCAAGGCCCGCGCGAGCAAGATACTCAACTCATACAGAATGAGCAGCGGGACCATCTCGATCAGCATCGTGATCGGGTCGACGCCGGGCAGCATCGCGGCGAGGATCGCCATCCCCAGGTAGGCGTAGCGCCGGTTCTCGCGCAGCTGCTCGACCCGCACGATCCCGAGCCGGGTGACGGCGAGGATCGCCAGCGGCATCTGGAAGAGCAGCCCGCAGGCGATCTCGGTCATCGAGAAGAAGCTGTAGTACTCGCGGGCGCGGAGCTGGGTGTTGAACTGGTCGTCGTTGAAGTCGAGCAGGAAGTTGACGGCGGCCGGGATCACCACGAAGTAGGCGAAGGCGATGCCGGCGAGGAAGAGGACCGGGAAGAGCATCAGGATCGGCAGCACGACCCGGCGCTCGGCGTGGCTGAAGGCGGGGAGGATGTAGGCGTAGAGCTGCCAGAGGACGATCGGCAGGGAGAGGACGATCGCCGCGTAGGCGGAGACGGTGAGGGTGGTCGTGAAGGGCTCGGTGACCCCGAAGGTGATCAGCTGGTCCTGGTCGTCGGGGAGCGGGCCGGAGGCGATGTCGAGCAGGAGGTTGTTCTGCCAGAAGCAGAGCGCCAGGGCGACGCCGAAGACGAGGATGCAGACGATCAGCCGGGAGCGCAGCTCGTCGAGGTGCTCGACCAGGGTGAGGCGATCCTCGTGGGAGACCGCCTTGACGCGGCGGGGCACCGTCGCCCTCAGCTGGACTTGTCGCGGAGGACCGCGTCGGCGGGGTCGCCGTGGACCTTGGCCGACTCGGACTCGAGCTGGGCCTTGTCGTCCTCGTCTCGATCGTCGTGGTCGCCGGTGACCGAGCCTTTGAACTCGCGGATGCCGCGGCCGAGGCTGCGGCCGAGCTCCGGAAGCCGTTTCGGCCCGAAGACGAGGAGGGCGATGATGAGGACGATCGCGATCTCTGGAAGTCCGATGTTTCCTGGCATCTTGCTCATGGTAACGGGGCGGGTCGCCGGCCGGATCATTCTCTACGTGTTTTCGATGATGGGCTGTGGGGTTTCTAAGGGCGAGATGAGGCGTTTTACGGATCTGCGAAACCCCCTGTTGCTGGATAGTGTGTCCATGGCAGGGAACAGCCACGAGACGGTCGACCGCTCGCTCCACATCTGCCCGGATTGCGGCTCAAATCTGGTACAACCCACCTGCTGGGAGCAGGAGGAGGGCGACCGCGACCGCTGGCGTGTTTGGCGTCGCTGTCCAGAGTGCGAGTGGACCAGCGAGGGCGTCTACAGCTCGCTCACGATCGACGCCTTCGACGAGGCGCTCGACGTCGGTTCGCACGAACTCCTAAACGAGCTGCGCTCGCTCGAACACGCGAACATGCGGGAGATGGTCGACACCTTCCTCGTCGCCTTGCGCGACGACCTGATCGCGGCCGACGACTTCGCCCGCGCCCAATAGCTAGCTGTAGCGCTGGACGACGCCGTCGGCGACCAGCGCCAGCAGCTGTCGCTGTTCGGGCTCGAACGGGGCGCGCTCCAGCGACTCCTTCGCGGCGGCGACCATCTGCAGCGCCCGCGCCCTGACCCGCTCCAGCGCGCCGGTCGCGGCGATGCGGTCGCAGAGGGCCTCGGCGCCGGCGGCGTCGAGTGAGTGCAGGTCGACCTCGCGGATGCTCGGGTCGCTCTTGGCGGCCTCGATCAGCGGCAGGGTCACGGTGCCGTCGAGGAGGTCGGTGCCGCGGGCCTTGCCGGTGCGCTCGGGCGGGCCGCTGACGTCGAGGACGTCATCGAGCAGCTGGAAGGCGAGGCCGATCCCGGCGCCGAACTCGCGCAGGCTCTCGTCGTCGCTGCCGAGCAGGCAGGCGCACTCGAACAGGCGCGCGGTCTTCAGGCGGCAGCGGGCGAGGTAGCGCTCTTCGCTGACGCCGACGTCGAAGGCGTCGCGGCGCTGGGCGAGCTCGCCGCGGGCGAGGGCGACGGAGGCGTCGGCGAGGAGGGCGACCGAGCGGGTGTCCCCGGCCTCGCCGAGGAGGGCGAAGGCGCGGGAGAAGAGCAGGTCTCCGGTGGCGACGGCGCGGCCGCGGCCGGAGGTGGCAGCGACGGTGGGCAGGCCGCGG
>JALZHV010000282.1 GCA_030860625.1 Actinomycetota bacterium | reverse complement strand
GGCGGCTCCGGTCCTGATCTGCCAGGAAGTGCTCCGGCGCAGCGGCGGTCGCGGGCGGGCGATCGTCTTCAACAGCGGCAACGCCAACGCCGCGACCGGCGAGCAGGGCTTCGCCGACGCGCTGGCGATGTGCGAGGTGGCGGCGCGGCAGCTGGAGCTCGAGCCCGACCGGGTCGCGGTCGCCGAGACCGGGACGATCGGCGTGCCGCTGCCGGTCGACGCGGTCCTCGTCGGCATCGCCGAGGCCGCCTCCACGCTCTCACCCGAGGGCGGCACCGCCTTCTCCGACGCGATCCTCACCACCGACCGCTGGCGCAAGAGCTGCACGCTGCGCACCGGCGGCGTGACCCTTTCCGCCCAGGCGAAGGGGGCGGGGATGATCGAGCCGAACATGGCGACGATGCTCTGCTTCGTCCAGACCGACGCCGTCGTCGAGGACGCCGACGCGCGCCTGCGCGCCGCCGTCGACGCCTCCTTCAACCGGATCACGGTCGACGGTCAGATGAGCACCAACGACATGGCGCTGTTGCAGGCCTCCGGCGCCTCCGGCAAGCCGCTGCCCGAGGGGCTGCTGGAGGCGGTGCTGACGCAGCTGGCGATCGAGATCGTCCGCGACGGCGAGGGCGCCGCCCGCACCGCCCGGATCGAGGTCAGCGAGGCCGCCTCGCGGGAGGAGGCCGAGCGGGTGGCGCGGGCGATCGCCAACTCGCCGCTGGTGAAGACCGCGCTGTTCGGGCGCGACCCGAACTGGGGCCGGATCGCCCAGGCCGCCGGCGCCGCCCTGATCGGCGAGGACCTGGAGGAGATCGGCGCCGAGAGAATCGACGCCGCCGAGCTGGGGGCCGACGTCGAGGAGGCCGAGATCGGCCTGCGCCTCGGCCGCGGCGAGCACGCCGCCCACGTCTGGTTCTCCGACCTCGGCTACGACTACGTGAAGCTGAACGCGGAATACACGACGTGAGGAACGCCATCAACACGCATCACGACAGCAGCGTCGCCACCCTCCTCGAGGCGCTCCCGTACATCAAGGAGTTCCACGGCCGCACGGTGGTGATCAAGTACGGCGGCGCGGCGATGCTCGACGAGGAGCTGCGCGAGGCCTTCGCCACCGACGTCGTCCTGCTCAAGTACGTCGGGCTGAACCCGGTAATCGTCCACGGCGGCGGTCCCGAGATCACCCGCTACATGGACAGGCTCGACCTCGAGGTGCGCTTCCACGAGGGCCTGCGGGTCTCCGACGCGGAGACGGTCGAGGTGGCGAAGATGGTCCTGGTCGGCAAGCTCAACTCGGAAATCGTCCAGCGGCTGAACCGCCACGGCCAGCCGGCGGTCGGGCTCTCGGGCGAGGACGGGACCCTGTTCGAGGTCTCGCCGGTCGCCAACGCCGAGCAGGTCGGCTTCGTCGGCTCGATCGACCGCGTCGACGTCGACGTGCTCGAACACATCTCCGCCGACTACATCCCGGTGATCGCCTCCTCGGCCTCCGACCGCGACGGCCAGTCCTACAACGTCAACGCCGACGAGGCCGCGGGCAAGGTCGCCGCCGCCCTCGGCGCCCACAAGGCGGTCTTCCTCACCGACGTCGAGGGCTGGCGCGCCGACGCCGAGGACCCCGACTCGCTGATCTCGCGGGCGACCGTGGCCGAGGTCGACGAGAAGCTCTCGACCCTGGACGGGGGGATGCGGCCGAAGCTGCAGGCCTGCGCGGACGCGATCCGCGGCGGCGCCCAGTCCGCGCACATCATCGACGGCCGGATCCCGCACAGCCTCCTGCTCGAGCTCTTCACCGACGCCGGCATCGGCACGATGGTGACGGCGTGAGCGGGGCCGCTCCCCCGATCGGCCTCTCCGAAGCCCAAGCGCTGGAGGAGCGCTACCTGATGCGGACCTACAAGCGGGCGCCGGTCGACTTCGTCCGCGGCGAGGGGCCGCTGCTCTGGGACGCCGACGGGAAGGAGTACCTCGACTTCCTGACCGGGATCTCGGTCTGCTCGCTCGGCCACTGCCACCCGGCCGTGGTCGAGGCGGTGCGCGAGCAGGCCGGCCGGCTGATGCACGTCTCCAATCTTTTCTACACCGAGCCGATGGCGCGGCTGGCGCAGCGGCTCTCCGAGTCGAGCCTCGGCGGCCGCGTCTTCTTCTCCAACTCCGGCACCGAGGCGGTCGAGTGCGCGATCAAGGTCGCCCGCAAGCACGCGCACGAGCGCGGCATCGCCGAGCCGGAGATCGTCAGCTTCCAGCGCGACTTCCACGGCCGCAGCTACGGCGCTCTAGCCGCGACCCCGAGCCTCGCCGCTAACGAGGCCCTGGGGCCGATGCTGCCGGGCTTCCGCGCGGTTCCGCATAACGACGCCGCCGCCCTGCGCGAGGCGGTCGGGGAGCGCACCGCCGCCGTCCTGGTCGAGCCGATCCAGGGCGAGGCGGGGGTCTGGCCGACCAGCGACGAGGCGCTGTTGGCCGCCCGCCAGGCCTGCGACGAGGCCGGGGCGCTGCTGATCCTCGACGAGATCCAGACCGGCGTCGGCCGCACCGGCAAGCTCTTCGCCTATGAATGGACCGGGATCGCGCCCGACATCATGTCGGTCGCCAAGGGCATCGGCGGTGGTTTCCCGCTCGGCGCGTGCCTTGCGACCGCCGAGGCCGCGAAGGGCATGACGGTCGGCAGCCATGGCACGACCTTCGGCGGCAATCCGCTCGCGATGGCCGTGGGCAATGCCGTGCTCGACGTGGTGCTCGCGCCCGGCTTCCTCGAGCATGTCCGGCAGATGGGCCTTCTGCTCAAGCAGCGCCTCGCCGAGCTGAAGGACCGCCACCCGGCGGTGATCGCCGAGATCCGCGGCCAGGGCCTCTTGCTCGGTCTGCGCCTCAACGTGCCGATTGCCGATTTCGTCGACGCCGCCCTTCGCCAAAAACTTCTGACGATCGCGGCGGGCGAGAACGTCGCGCGCCTCTTGCCGCCCTTGATCGTCGAAGAGGGCGACATTCGCGAGGCCGTGGACCGGATCGACGCCGCATGCGAAGCACTGGAGAAGGACATGCGCGCGTTGACGCAGCGGGGAGCCGCCTAATGAGGTCCGCGCCCCGGCACTTTCTCAATCTCAGGGACCTTCCCGGCTCGACCTTGCGGCAGGTGCTCGACGCAAGCGCGGCCATGAAGGCGCGCCGCCGCA
>JALZHV010000281.1 GCA_030860625.1 Actinomycetota bacterium | reverse complement strand
GGGCGATCCTCGCCGACTGCGGCGGCCCGGCGCTGCTCCAGAAGATGCTGCCCGCCGAGGCCGTCCCGGAGCGGGTCCGCGACGCCGTCAGCCGCCGCTTCCAGTACGACAACTCGACCTTCAAGGTGAACTGGGCGCTGCGCGAGCCGATCCCCTGGAGCGCGACGGACGCGCGCCGCGCCAGCACCGTCCACGTCGCCGAAGGAATGGACGGCCTCACCCAGGCGACCGTGCAGCTGGCCGAACGAAAGATCCCCGCCCGCCCTTTCCTTGTCCTCGGCCAGTACTCGATGGTCGACCCCTCCCGCTCCCCTGAGGGCACCGAGACCGCCTGGGCCTACACGCACGTGCCGCAGAGCCCGACCAGCGACGCCACCGGGGAGATCCAGGGAGACTGGGACAGCAACGACGCCGAGGTCTTCGCCGACCGGATGGAGGAAGAGGTCGAGCGTTTGGCGCCGGGCTTCCGCAACCTGATCATCAGCCGCCACGTCCAGACGCCCCTCTACCTCGAACGCCACAACCGCAACCTGGTCGGCGGCGCGATCAACGGCGGCACCGCCCAGCTCTACCAGCAGGCGATCTTCCGCCCCTACCCCAGCCTCGGGCGACCCACGACCCCCGTCCGCGGCCTCTACCTCGCCTCATCCTCCGCCCACCCCGGCGGCGGCCTCCACGGCGGCCCCGGCGGCAACGCCGCGCGTACGGCCCTCTGGCACGACCGCGGCCGCAGCCTCTTCGGACTACGCAGCGGCTGAGGGCGCAAGGCGCGCGAAATAGGCGAACCAGTTGCCGGACTGCTCGACCAGGTCGAGACCGGCCTCGGCGCCCATCCGTGCGAGGCGGGCGCGGGTGGTGAAGTGGGGGTCGCCGAAGAGCTCGCCGACGACGAGGCGGCCAGTTGGTTTGAGGGCGCGGCGAATCTCGTGGAGGGCGGCTGGGGCGTCGGGGATCTCACCGAGGACCGCAGTCAAGATCACAGCGTCAACCGAAGCGTCGTCGTAAGGGAGCTGCGTCGCGTCGCCTTGAGTCGGGACGAGGTTGGTGAGACCGCGCTCATCCGCGGTACTCATCACGTGGTCGAGGAACTTCTGCTGGAGGTCGAACAGCTCCAACGTGCCATCGGGACCGATCCATTCGGCCAGGTCGAGGCTGTAGTAGCCGGTGCCGACGCCGATCTCCAGCAGCCGCTCGCCGGGCTCAGGGCGGAGGACGGAGCGGAGGCGGTCGCGGGTGATGATCGGGTGCGGGGCTTCGACCCAGAAGCGCTGGCCGTAGGGGCAGGCCGAGGGGTTCTTGCGCCACCAGAGCGCAGCCGCCAGCGTCGCGGCAGCGGCCGCGCCAAGCAGGTGCCGTGGGCGCATCGCCCTAGGCGCCGAGGCCGAAGCCGACCCGGCGATCGCCGGAGTTGACTCGGATGAAGGCGATCTTGCCGAGGTAGAGCGCGATTACGCCCTCCTCGGTGTGGAGGTCGTGCCAGCCGCCCTGGTCGAGGCGGGCGCGGAGGTCTTTGAGGTCCTGCTCGGAGAGGCGGGTGGAGACCACTTGGCCGCCCTCGAAACCGATCTCGACTCGCTGTGCCTCGGCCATCAGTGTCCTCCCGCCGGTTCGACGATCTCGGTCAGCACGCCGCCGGTCGAGCGCGGGTGCAGGAAGGCGACGCGGCTTCCGCGGATGCCGACACGCGCCTCGGAGTTGATCAGGCTGATCCCGGCCGCGGCGAGCCGCTCCAGGGTCGCGTCGATGTCCTCGACCGCGTAGGCGACGTGGTGCAGGCCGGCGCCGTTCTTGGCCATGAACTTGCCGACGGGGGTGTCGGGGCCGAGCGGGCGCAGCAGCTCGACGTGCCCGTCGCCGACGTCGAGCAGGACCGCCTCGACGCCCTGCTCCTCGACCGTCTCGCGATGCACGAGCGGCATCTCGAAGCTCTCCTGGTAGAGGGCGATCGCGGCGTCGATGTCCTCGACGGCGACGCCTATGTGGTCGATCCGGCCGAACACGGGCGGGAAGTCTATGCCTCCTCGACGCGGAGGATCTCCTCCATCGCCGCGATCCCGACCTCGAGCTGCTCGGGAGTGGGCTCCTTGGTCGCCCAGTGCCGCTGGATTTCGCGGCCGGGGGTGTGGAAGGCCTCGGCCAGCGGGTCGCCGTGGTGGCGGTCGCTCCAGGCGAACATCTCGACCGCGATCGAGGCGCCGCCGAGCCCGACGCCGGCGCGCGCGGCCGCGCTCGGGTTCTCGACCAGCCGCTCGAGCAGGACCGTGCCGCCGGCGGAGAGCAGCATCATCGGCACGACCAGGTTGGAGCCGCAGCGGTCGTGCTCTTTCGGGACCGAAGCGACGTCGTCGACCCCCCGCTCGTAAGCGGCGATCGCCTTGTGCTCGACCCCGTGGTAGGCGGCGAGGTCGCGGTCGCCGAGGGCGACCAGGGCGGGGACGAGACCGATCGCCTGCACGATCCCCTCGCGCATGGTGCTCGCCGGCGCCTTCTTGCGCAGCAGCGAGGTCGCGGCGAGGGTGGCGCCGATCGCGCCCAGCACCCGCGGGTCCTCGAACGGCAGCCGCGCCGACCGCATCCGCCGCCGCACCAGCGGCAGCACCAGCATCGCCTCCGCCAGTTTCACCGGCCCGCGCAGCCCCGGCAGTTTGGCCACCAGCTCGGGGGCCAGCTCCGGCTTGCGCTCGGAGCCGACTTCGATCCCCCCGTCCTTGTCGCGGACGGCGGCCGCCCAGTGGGTGGGGCCGTGGATCAGCAGCCCGTTGCGGAGCGCCATGCCGCCGAGGCGGAGTCGTTCGGTCTTGCTGGAGGCCACGCGTCCACGATAGGCGATCAGGCTCGCGCGCCTGAATAACGAAGGGCGCCGAGCCCAGTCCACTCGACGCCCTCGTTCCCCCTGTTGTCGGCTCTCCCTGGCTTAGCTTGGGAAGCCGTCTCTGAAAACACAGGGTTCGGGATGAAGTTGCGCGGTTGTTTTACGGCTTGTCCAGCCGCTGGCGGAGGTCGGCGAGGCGGCGCCCCAGCTCGGCCTCGAAGCCGCGGTCGGTCGGCGCGTAGAAGCGGCGGTCGCGCAGCTCCTCGGGCAGCAGCGGCTGGTCGCCGACCCCCCCGGGCTCGTCGTGGGGGTAGCGGTACCCCTCGCCGCGGCCGAGCTCGCGGGCGCTGGGGTAGTGGGC
>JALZHV010000280.1 GCA_030860625.1 Actinomycetota bacterium | reverse complement strand
GATCATCAGCTTCGAGGAGACGTAGTGCCGGGGCTCGCCCCGCGACTCCCAGATCCCCTGGTCGGGGTGGGGCCAGGCCTCGATCGCCGCTTCGACCTGGTAGCGGATCAGGCCCCGGTCGGTTGCCGTCCCGCGGCCGCGCAGCGCCTTTTCGTGCAGGTAGATCGAGTCGAGCAGCGACCCCCAGACGTCGTTCTGGCGCTGGTCGTAGGCGCCGTTGCCGATCCGCACCGGCCGCGCCCCGCCGTAGCCGCCGAGGTGGTCGAGGGTGCGCTCGTCGAGCTCCCGCTCGTGCCCGATCCCGTACATGATCTGCAGGTCCGGGTGGTCCTTGCAGACATTGACGATGAAGCGCATGAAGTCGCGCGCCTCCTGGTCGAAGCCGAGCGTGTGCAGCGCCCAGAGGCTGAAGGTCGAGTCGCGGATCCAGCTGTAGCGGTAGTCCCAGTTGCGTTCGCCTCCCGGGGCCTCGGGCAGGGAGGTGGTCGGCGCGGCGACGATCGCCCCGGTCGGGGTGTAGGTGAGGCCCTTGAGGACGAGCGCCGAGCGCTGCAGGTGGATGCGCCAGGGGTGGTCGGGGAAGTTGCCGTCGCGCAGCCATTCGCGCCAGAACTCTTCGGTCGAGTCGACCCGCTCCAGCGCCTCGGGGGCGCTGCGCGGGCCGCCGAGCTCGCCGTCGCTCCAGGTCAGCGCGCAAAAACCAGTTTCGTTTTCTCGCAAGACAACCGTGCCGTGGGCGGTGTCGCCCTCCAGCCGCAGGTCCATGTCGCTGGTCAGGCGCAGCTCGGTCCCGTCGGCGGCGGTGGCAACCGCTTCGCCGAGCTCGCCGCCGGTCCATCTCGGAGCGTCGAGCCCGTAGTCGAATCGGGGCGCGCACTCCATCTCCATCTCGACGTGGCCGTCGATGCAGGCGATCGTCCGCAGCAGCGAGCGGTCCGACTCGTGCGCGGTCTCGGGGCGGCCCAGCTGGCGGCTCTCGTCGCCGTCGGCGGGCGCCCAGTCGGCGATCGTCAGCGCGTCCTTGACCACCGCCCAGCCGGTGTCGGTCACCCAGGTCGTCTCGATCACCAGCGTCCCCGGCGAGTAGCGGCGGCTGATCGGGACCGTCACCCCCTTCGGTCGCAGCCGCATGTGGCCGGCGCCGCGGTCGAGCAGGGCGGCGAAGGCGCTGGGGGAGTCGAAGCGGGGGAAGCAGAGCCACTCGACGTCGCCGCCGAAGGAGACGAGGGCGGCGGTGTGGCAGTCGGAGAGGAAGCCGTAGCTTCCGATCGGGGGAAAGCGGTTGTCCTGGGAGCTCACGGCCCGGGCCAAGCTAGCAGCGGGCTACGCTGAAATCGATGAACGTCCTCACCGCTCACGTGGACGCGGTTTTCGCGCCGCTGGAGCTCGTGCCGCTGATCGTCATGGCGGCGCTCTACGCGAAGCGCTCGACGACCCTGGCCGCGAAGGGGCGGCCGGTGCCGCTGTGGCGGCAGATCTGCTTCGCGAGCGGGTTGCTGACGATCGTTGTCGCGCTGGTCTCCCCGGTCGCCCACATCGCCGAGGAGCTGGTGATCGCGCACATGGTCGAGCACCTGCTGCTGGGCGACATCGCCACCCTGCTGCTGGTCCTGGGGCTGACCGGGCCGCTCCTGCAGCCGATCCTCGCGATCAAGCTCTTCGACCGGCTGCGGGTCCTCGCCCACCCGCTGGTCGCCTTCCCGCTCTGGATGGCGAACTTCTACATCTGGCACATCCCCGCCCTCTACGACGCCGCCTACGGAGGCGCGCCGATCCACGCCCTCGAGCACATGAGCTTCATCTTCTTCGGCTGCCTGGTCTGGATGCCGGCCTTCGGGCCGCTGCCGAAGCCGACCTGGTTCACGGCGGGCTGGAAGGTCGGCTACGTGATCGCGATGCGCTTCGCCGGCGCGATCCTCGGCAACTTCCTGATGTGGTCGGGGACCGTGCTCTACCCGGTCTACGCCGAGGGCGAGCGCTACTGGGGGATCTCCCCGGTCGCCGACCAGAGCACGGCGGGCGTGATCATGATGGTCGAGGGGACTTTCCTCGGGCTCGGCCTCCTGGCCTGGGTCTTCTTCGAAGTCTCGCGCGAAGGGATCGAGAAGCAGCGGCTGCTCGACCTGGCGCTGGAGCGGGGGGTGCCGCTCGACGAGGAGCGGGCCCAGCGGGCGGTCGCCGCCGGGCAGGGCGCGCGCCTGGAGAAACAGCTGATCGGGGCCGGAGGGGACGCTGACGACTCCCCGGCCTGAGCGGGCGCTGCTCGCCGCGCTGGTCTTCGTCGTCGGGGCCTCGAGCCTCGGGGTCGAGATCGCCGCGGCGCGGCTGCTCGCTCCCTACTTCGGCGCCTCGACCGTGGTCTGGGCGAACACGATCGGCGTCGTCCTCGTCGCCCTCTCGGTCGGCTACTGGTTCGGCGGCCGCTACGCCGACCGCCACCCGCACCTGCGCGGGCTCTGCCTGCTGGTGCTCGCCGCCTCGCTCCTGATCGCCGTCGTGCCGTTCGCGGCCCGGCCCTTTCTCAGCTTCTCGGTCGACGCCTTCGACACCGTCTCGGTCGGCGGCTTCGCCGGCTCGCTCTTCGGCGTCCTCATCTTGGTCGCGGTGCCGGTGACCCTGCTCGGGGCGGCGGCGCCGTGGGCGGTGCGGCTCGCGGTCGGGGAGGTGGGCAGCTCGGGCGAGGTCGTCGGTCGCCTCTACGCGATCTCCACCGCCGGCTCGCTGGTCGGGACGATGCTCTCGGCCCTGCTCCTGATCCCGCTGCTCGGCACCCAGCGGACCTTCTTCGCCTTCGCCCTGGCCCTGGCCCTGGTCGCCGCCGCCGGGGTAGGCTGGCGCGGCCTCGCCGTGCCGCTGGTCCTGCTGGGGCTGATGGCGGCGCCGGTGGGGACGATCAAAGCCGACGCCGAGGGGCGCGTCCTCTACGAGGCCGAGACCACCCATCAGTACGCGCGGGTGGTCGAACGCGACGACGGGACGCGGGTGCTGGAGCTGAACGAGGGGCAGGCGGTCCACTCCCTGTATGAGCCCGGCTCCTACCTGACCGGCGACTACTGGGACGACATGCTCGTCCTCCCGTGGGCGACGCGCGACACGCCACCGCGGCGGGTGGCGATCCTCGGCAACGCGGCGGGCACGACGGCGCGGGCCTTCGGCCACTACTTCCCCGACAC
>JALZHV010000018.1 GCA_030860625.1 Actinomycetota bacterium | reverse complement strand
GGTCTCGAGGGGCTTTGCCCGTGGACATGAGACGAAGGGTAGTTCGATGCGGACGGGGCGGCCTCCCCTGCCACCCCGCGACCGCCAACTTGCTAAGGGGCGGGCACCGCCTCGAATTTCATCCCTCCACCGGGAGGCGGGGGCATACGGTCACCGGGGATGGCGGCGCGGACGACGTCGCCTTTCTTCGGCAGCACCATCACCGCTTTGGCTGGCTCGCCCTTGGGGCCGGTGACGTTGACCAGCTGGCCGGCCTTTAGGTCATCGAGGGCGGCCTCGCGGGCGGGGCCGGCGAGCACCTCGGTTTCGGCGTCCACCGGGATCGTCACCTCGTTGCCGTCGTTCTCGGCGATCGTCACCGAGCTCTCGTCGGCACTCTGCACCTTGCCCTGGTCGATCCGGATCGTTTCCCTCTCGCCGTCCCTGTTGCGGACGTGCATTTCCCCGTAGGTGAGGCTTGACATCCCGAACCCCATGACCGCCGGGGCCATCGGGCGCTCCGCCGGCTGCACCTCTCCGTCGGAACCGGCCTGCGCCATAGCGACGCCGCCGACCGTCAGGGCCGAGGCGACGCCGATCGTCGCGACCGACCGCATGTGCCTTCGTGCTGCTTCGAACATCGGAACCTCCTGGTTGGTGACAGGAACGGCTCCGATCCTCAGGCCGCCGGCTTTGGCGGCGCTGAAGCCGGCGTAAGAAGCAGTTGAAGAAGCTGTAAGGAGTTCCTAAGGGGGGTCGAGGAGGACGCCGGGGTTGAGCATCCCCGCCGGGTCGAGCTCGGCCTTGGCGGCGCGCAGCGCGGCGGCGAAGGGGGCGGGGCGCTGGCGGTCGTACCAGGGGCGGTGGTCGCGGCCGACGGCGTGGTGGTGGGTGATCGTGCCGCCGCCCTCGATCAACGCATCGGAGACGGCGGCCTTGATCTCGTCCCACTGCTCGACCTCGCCACCGCGGACGGCCGGGGCGAGGACGGTGAAGTAGGGCGCGGCGCCGTCGGGATAGACATGGGTGAGGCGGCAGGTGACGCGCGGCGAGCCGGGGCCCTCGGGAGGAGCACCGCTGACCTCGGAGACCGCGCGCCGGGCAGTCTCCATCACCGTCGCGTGGAACTCCTCGAAGCGGTCCCAGGTGATCGCCGTCTCGAAGGTCTCCGACAGCACGCCGCAAGCGACGAAGGTGTCTCGTAGGTACGGGGCGAGGAGGAAGGCGCCGCGCCAGGCGCCCACCGCGTCTTCGCCACCCGAAGAGGTGCGGAGCTCGCCGGGGGTGCCGCCGCGGTCGCGGGCGATTCCCAGCGCCAGTTGCATCGGGCCGTCGACGGGGTGGTGGGCGGACTCGAAGCCGAGGAGCAGGAGGTGGGCGCTGCCGTCGCCGGCGCCGGTCAGCTCGGCCTCGGCGGCGTCGAGCAGGCGGCAGTTGGCGGGATGCAGGCCGGACTGGGCGATCTCGCGCACCGCGCCGGCGGCGACGTTGAAGTCGTCGAAGCGCACCGCGACCGAC
Source organism: Actinomycetota bacterium (assembly GCA_030860625.1). Taxonomy (GTDB): domain Bacteria; phylum Actinomycetota; class Thermoleophilia; order Solirubrobacterales; family 70-9; genus VAYN01. The sequence goes on along the minus strand of JALZHV010000018.1, from coordinate 9,575 downwards.
GCCTTGAACTCGGGCCGCGGACGAACTCGCACCCAGGCGTCGGCGATCACGCCGAGGATCCCCTCCGAGCCGATCAGCAACCGGTCGGGCGAGGGACCGGCGCCCGAGCCGGGCAGCCGCCGGCTCTCCCAGGTCCCGCGCGGGGTGATCGCCCGCACCGACTCGACCAGGTCATCGATGTGGGTCTCGAGCGTCGCGAAGTGGCCGCCGGCCCGGGTCGCGATCCAGCCGCCCAGCGTCGAGTACTCGAACGACTGCGGGAAGTGGCGCAGCGTCAGCCCGTGCTCGCGCAGCTGCTCCTCGAGCCCCGGCCCGGTCGCCCCCGCCTGGATCCGCGCCGCCATCGAGGTCGCGTCGACCTCCAGCACCCGGTCCAGCCGCCGCAGGTCCAGCGACACCACCGGCCGCTCTCCCACCCGGGGCTCCACCCCACCCACAACGCTGGTCCCACCGCCGAACGGCACGACCGCCGCCCCCTCCGCCTCCGACCAACTCAGCACCGCCTCGATCTCCGACTCGTCGCGCGGAAACGCGACTAGGTCCGGCGGGTTCTCGAACTCCCCGCGAAACCCCCGCACTACATCCCGATAAGCCTTCCCCAGCGCATGCGAAACCCGCTCGTAACGCCCATCGGAAAACAGGTCACCAAAGCTCTCCGGCCGCCTCAGCCGCAGGTCGCGCAAGGACACAGCCTCCAGCGGCACCGACTCTTCAACCTCGCCCCCGAACCCGAAGCGCGCTCGGATCCCCTCCGCCGCCTCCCGCATCTGCACAGCCGAGGGCGCCTGATCCTCGTACCCCCACCCCCAGTGCTTGAGCCGGCGTTCGCTCACCGACCCAACCTACCTCGCTACCAGTGCACGCCTTTCATCAGGTGCGCGAAGGCGACGGCCTCCGTCGAGGGGGCTTTGTCCCGCGCCTCCTCTTTTTTCCCTTTCGCGGCTTGCGAATCCGGGAAGAGCTTGTAAGCGGTGTTGAGGATCGAGTCGCTGGCTTTCGGCGCGATCGCGTACATCAGCTCGCCGATGCTGCCGAGCCGCGTCGCCACCTTCTTCGGCCGCCTGATCATCGCCTTGGCGATCATCTCCGCCGCCTCCTCGGGCGTGATCGCCGGGAACATGTCGTACATCCGCGTCGGCGCGATCATCGGCGTCCGCACCAGCGGCATGTGGATCGTCGTCAGGTGGACGTCGTCTTCGACCACCTCGGAGGCGATCACCCGGCTGAACGCGTCCAGCGCCGCCTTCGAGGCGACGTAGGCCGAGAAGCGCGGCGGGTTGGTCTGGGTCCCGATCGAGCTGATGTTGATGACGTGCCCCGACTTGCGCGCCCGCATCGTCGGCAGCAGGGCCAGGATCAGCCGCACCGCGCCGAGGTAGTTGAGCTGGATCGTGCGCTCGAAGTCATGGAAGCGGTCGTAGGAGAGGGCGATCGAGCGCCGGATCGAGCGGCCGGCGTTGTTGACGAGGATGTCGACGTGGCCGTGGTAGGCCAGCACCTCCTCGGCCATCCGCTCGATGTCCTCCATGTCGGAGAGGTCGCACTGGTGGATGTGGGCGGTGCCTCCGGCGGCGACGATCTCCTCTTTGGTCGCCTCCAGCTTGTCGAGCGTGCGGGCGACGAGCAGCACCGTCGCGCCCGCGTCGGCGACCTTGACCGCGGTCGCTTTGCCGATCCCCGAGGAGGCGCCGGTGATCAGCACCACTTTGCCCCGCACCGCCGCCGAAAGCGAACGGTCGCGGAAGAGGTCGGGGTCGAGGTTGCGCTCCCAGTAGTCCCAGACCCGCGTCGCGTAGCTCTCCAGCGGCGGCACCTCGATCCCGGAGCCTTTCAGCGCTTTCTGCGTCCGGGTCGAGTCGAAGGTCGTCGGGTAATCGACGTAGGTGAGCAGCTCCGGCGGCAGGCCGGCGTGTTCCAGCGCCATCTTCGCGGCGCGCTTGCCGGGCGGGAACAGCTTCAGCGCCGTCCGCACCGCCCCGGTCGCCGGCTCGGTGATGTCGCTGTCCAGCCGCATCGCCATCTGCGGCGCGTCGGCGGCCTTGGCGAAGAGGTTGATCACTTCCCCCGCCGTGTGCGGATTGGGATCGGTGAGGTGGAAGGCGCGGCCGTTGAGGCGCGGTTTGTGGGCGATGTGGTCGATCGCCGCGGCGACGTAGTCGACCGGGACGATGTTGATCTCGCCGCCTTCGATGCCGAGGATCGGCAGCCAGTTCGGCGCCACCCGCCGCAGCCGCTGCAGGGTCTTGAAGAAGTAGTAGGGCCCGTCGATCTTGTCGATTTCGCCGGTGCGCGAGTCGCCGACGACGATCCCCGGCCGGTAGACCCGCCACGGCCGCTGGCACTCGTCGCGGACCAGCCGCTCGGACTCGTGCTTGGTGCGGAAGTAGGGGTTGTTGTCGAGCCGTTCGGCCTCCTCGAACATGTCCTCGGTCCAGGTGCCGCGGTAGAGCCCGGCGGCGGCGATCGAGCTGACCTGGTGGAAGCAGCCCGCTTCCAGCGCGCCCGCGAGCTCGATCGCGTGGCGGGTGCCCTCGACGTTCGCCACCTCCTGCGCGTCCGCGTCGGCGGTGAGGTCGTAGATCGCGGCGAGGTGGAAGAAGTGGTCGATCTCCCCCAGCATCGTCACCAGGTCCTCCTCGGAGACGCCGAGGCCGGGCTGGGAGAGGTCGCCGGTGATCGGGACGACGCGGGCGCCGTCGGCGCCCCAGCTGGTCCGCAGCTCCTCCAGGCGGCCCCGCGATCCCGCCCGCACCAGGGCGTAGACCGTGCCCTCGCGCTGCAGCAGCTTCTCGACCAGATTCCTGCCGATGAACCCGGTCGCGCCGGTGACGAAGTAGCTCATGGGGTAGGAGGGTATCTCGATGGCGATAACTGCATGCGATCTCCCTTATGCCCGCATGCCTTCTTCCTTAGACTGAGACGAGAGATGCCAGAGACGGCCACCGTGCAGATCACCATGCCCGAGATGGGCGAGTCGGTGACCGAGGGCATCGTGCTCGAGTGGCACGTGGCCGAGGGGGACACGGTCAGCGAGGGCGATACGGTCGTCGAGGTGTCGACTGACAAGGTCGATGCTGAGGTGCCGGCGCCGGCTGACGGGGTGATTGCGAAGATCGTGGCGCAGGTGGACGATGAAGTGCCGGTGGGGGCACCTCTTGCCGAGATGGAAGCTGGTGGGTCCGGCGGCGAGGGACAGAGCGATGGGGGCGCGGGTCCTGTCGACGCAGGGGACCCACCGTCTCCTGCAGAGCAGGAGACGGTACCCCCTACGACGCCACCCGCGCCAGAATCCGCTGGGGACGACGGCAGCGGGACCAACGGGGGTTCCGGGTCCGGGAACGGGGCGAGCGACGTCAGGGCTACGCCGATCGCCAGGCGAGTGGCTGAAGCTGCGGGCGTCGATCTGGGGTCGATCAAGGGGTCGGGGCCCGGATCGAAGGTGACCAAGGAGGACGTGCTGGCCGCTGGGGACGGCGGTGGCAACGGCGCGTCCGCCCCGGTAGCCGGCGAGGCGAAGCAGTTGCGGGGGGCGGCGGCGATGCTGGCGAACGCGATGAACGAGAGTCGGCAGGTGCCGACGGCGACGTCGTTCCGGACGATCGCGGTGGACACGCTGGATGCGAAACGGCGGGCGATCAATGCGGTGCTGAAGGACCGCGGGCTGAAGGTCTCGTTCACCCACCTGATCGCCTGGGCGATCGTGCAGGCGACCAAGGACTTCCCGGTGATGGTCCGCGTCTTCGCCGAGGAAGACGGCAAGCCGTTCGCGATCGAAGGCAGCCCGATCAACCTCGGGATCGCCGTCGACGTCGAGAAAAAGGACGGGTCCCACTCCCTGATGGTGCCCGCGATCAAGGGCGCCGGCGAGCTCGACTTCACCGGCTTCCACTCCCACTACGAAGAGCTGATCGCGAAGACGCGCGAAAACAAGCTCTCCGCCGACGACTTCCAGGGCACCAACATCAGCCTCACCAACCCCGGCGGGATCGGCACGATGGCCTCGGTGCCGCGCCTGCTGAGCGGCCAGAGCGCGATCATCGCCACCGGCTCGATCGCCTACCCGCCGGAGTGGAGCCACGCCTCGCCGGACCGGCTGAAGCAGCTCGGCGTCTCGAAAGTGATGACGCTGACCTCGACCTACGACCACCGCGTCATCCAGGGCGCCGAGTCGGGCGACTTCCTGCGCCGGATCGAGCAGCTCCTGCAGGGCGAGGACGGCTTCTACGAGTCGGTCGCGCGGGACCTCGACTTCGAACCCGCGGTCGTCACCAACGCCCACCCCGCCTCGGCGTCGGCACCGCCGCTCAGCGCCGCCGCCCCCAGCGCCGAACCCGCCCACGTCCCCGGCGAAATCGACGAGGAGCTGCTGCAGGCGGTGCAGGCGGCAACCTCGCTGCTGAAGGCCTACCGCACCCACGGCCACCTGGCGGCGCATCTCGACCCGCTCGGCTCGGAGCCGAAGGGCGACCCGGCGCTGCAGCCCGAGAACGTCAACCTCACCCCGGAGCTGATGGCGCGGATCCCGGCCTCGATCCTCCGCATCGGCGTCGGCGGCGAAACCCTGCTGGAGGCGCTGCCGCGGATGCGCGACGCCTACTGCGGCACGATCGGCTACCAGTTCGAGCACCTCTCCTCCCACCAGCAGCGGATCTGGCTGCGGGAGATGATCGAGACGGGAGCGCACCGTCAACCGCTCACCGACGAGGAGAAAAAGCGCCTGCTGAACCGGCTGATCGACGTCTTCCAGTTCGAGCGCTTCGTCGAGAAAGCGTATTTGGGGCAGAAGATGTTCTCGATCGAGGGGCTCGACGTGGTCGTGCCGATGCTCGACGAAGCGATCGCCCTCTCGCGCCGCAACGGCGCCGAGGAGGTCGTCTTCGGGATGGCCCACCGCGGCCGCCTCAGCGTCCTCGCCCACAACCTCGGCCGCCCGGTCGAATCGATCCTCGCCGAGTTCGAGGGGTCGAAGCGGATCGAGGCGGTGAAGGCGGTCGCCGGGATCCCCCACGGCGGCACCGGCGACGTCAAGTACCACTACGGCCACCGCGGCGTCTACGAGACCCCCGACGGGCAGAAGATCTCGGTCCGGCTCTACCCGAACCCGAGCCACCTCGAGTACGTCGACCCGGTCGTCACCGGCGGCACCCGCTACCTGCAGTCCGACTTCGAGGGACCGAACCTCACCCACGACCCCAAGCGCGCGGTGCCGGTGCTGCTGCACGGCGACGCCGCCTTCCCGGCCCAGGGCGTGGTCGCCGAGACGCTCAACCTGCAGGGGCTGAAGGGCTACTCGACCGGCGGCACGATCCACGTCATCCAGAACAACCAGGTCGGCTTCACCACCGACCCCAGCGAGGCTCGTTCCACCCCCTACGCCGCCGACATCGCCAAGGGGTTCAACGTGCCGATCATCCACGTCAACGCCGACGACGTCGAGGCCTGCATCGCCGCGATGCGGCTGGCGATGGCCTACCGCGAGCGCTGGTGCCGCGACGTCGTCATCGACGTGATCGGCTACCGCCGCTTCGGCCACAACGAGACCGACGAGCCCGCCTACACGCAGCCGACGATGGCGGCGAAGATCAAGACCCACCCGCCGGTCTCCGAGATCTACGCCGAGAAGCTGATCGAAGACGGGACGGTCTCCGCCGAGGAGGTCGGCAAGGCCTCCGACGAGCGCCACAGCGAGATGTCCGGGGCGCTGAAGGGGCTGCGCGAGAAGATGGAGGCGGGCGAGTACGAGGACCCGACCGTGACCGGCGCCCACACCAGCACCGGCGAACTGCTCGACCGCACCGCCAGCCCGCCCGTCCACACCGCGGTCGAGGCCGACAAGCTGCGCACGCTGAACGAGGAACTGCTGAAGACGCCGGAGGGCTTCAACGTCCACCGCAAGCTGCGCCGCCCGCTCTCGCGGCGGACCGACGCCCTGGAGGGCGGCGGCATCGACTTCGGCCACGCCGAGGCGCTCGCCTTCGGCTCGCTGCTGACCGAAGGCGTCCACATCCGCCTTACCGGCCAGGACACCGAGCGCGGCACCTTCTCCCACCGCCACCTCGTCCTCCACGACGAGAACACCGGCCTCAAGTACACGCCGATGCAGCACCTCGAGGACGCCTCCGCCCCGTTCGAGCTCTACAACAGCCCCCTCTCGGAGACCGGCTGCCTCGGCTTCGAGTACGGCTACTCGGCGGCGAGCCCCAACTCGCTGGTCCTCTGGGAGGCCCAGTTCGGCGACTTCGCCAACGCGGCCCAGGTGATCGTCGACAGCTTCATCGTCGCCGGCGAGTCGAAGTGGGGGCAGACGAGCCGGCTGACGCTGCTGCTCCCGCACGGCTACGAGGGCTCGGGGCCGGAGCACTCGAGCGCCCGGATCGAGCGCTTCCTCGCCCTCGGCGCCGAGGGCAACATCCGCATCGCCTACCCGACCACCGCCGCCCAGTACTTCCACCTGCTGCGCCGCCAGGCGTTGATCAAGAAGCCGCGGCCGCTGATCGTCTTCACCCCGAAGGGGATGCTGCGCCTCGACCGGGCCACCGCCACCCTGGACGAGCTGACCGAGGGCGGGCTGCAGTACATCATCGACGACCCCACCGCCGCCGAGCGCAAGGAGAAGGTCGAGCGCCTGGTGCTGTGCACCGGCAAGGTCTATTACGACATGGACTCCAACGACCGCCGCGCCGAGGCCGAGAACGTGGCGATCGCCCGGGTCGAGATGCTCTACCCGTTCGCCAAGGAACGGCTGGAGCAGCTGATCGCCTCCTACCCGAACTTGAAGGAGATCGCCTGGGTCCAGGAGGAGCCGCGCAACATGGGCGCCTGGAAGGTGATGTCGCGGCGGATGCCCGACGTCCTGCCCGAGGGCGTCGCCCTCACCTACATCGGCCGCCAGGGCCGCGCCAGCCCGGGCGAGGGCTACTCGGGCGCCCACGCGCGCGAGCAGGAGCGCATCGTCTTGACCGCGCTCAGCCCCGGAACCTGAGCCGTGGCGAGGAAGCCGTTCGAAAAGCCCGTCCCGGGCGAGCTCTTCGTCTGGGTCAAGCGCCTCTCCTGGGCCGAGCTGGTGGTCTTCGCCGGGCTGATGGTCTTCTGGCTCCTGCCCGGGTTCGAGACCGAGACGATGGTCTTCGGCTGGGCGCACGGGCTCGGCTTCATCGCGCTCTGCCTGGTGATCTGGGTCGCCTGCATCCGCAAGGAGACCCCCTACACGCTGCTCGCCGCGACCGTGACGCCGGCCGGCCCGGTGGGGAGCGTGATCGGGATCGAGCTGATCGAGCGCAAGGGCTGGGGGGTCGCGGTACGGCCCGGTTCCCCGGCCGCGGCGGCGAAAAGCGCACCGGAACGGGGATAAAAGCACTCGGGTGTGCTTGACCGCACGGGGCTAAGCCGCTATAGCTAACCCCTGACTGTTCCTCAGGGCAGTCCCGCCAGGGGGAACGGCTCGCGTCGGCATCCCTCCCTGGCTACCGACGCGCTAGGTGCAGTGAGGGTCGCGCGGACCCCCCTGCCTCCCGCGGCCCCGCTGCGCCTACCCTTTTAGCTTGCGCAACACGGTCTGGAGGATGCCGCCGTTGAGGAAATAGGCGACCTCGTTCGGCGTGTCCAGCCTGACCGTCGCCTGGAACTGCTTCTCGGTCCCGTCGTCGGCGCGGGCGGTGACCGTCACCTGCTTCGCGCGCCCGTCTTCGAGGTCGCCGACGTCGAAGGTCTCGGCGCCGGTGAGGCCGAGCGAGGCGACGCTCTCGCCCTCGGCGAACTGCAGCGGCAGCACCCCCATCCCGATCAGGTTGGAGCGGTGGATGCGCTCGAAGCTCTCGGCGATCACGGCGCGGACGCCGAGCAGTTTCGTCCCCTTCGCGGCCCAGTCGCGGGAGGAGCCGGAGCCGTACTCCTTGCCGGCCAGCACGACCAGCGGCACGCCTTCGTCGGCGTACTGGGTCGCGGCGTCGTAGATCGTCGTCTCCTCGCCGTCGGGGAAGTGGCGGGTGTAGCCGCCGGCGCGGTCGACCAGCTGGTTGCGGAGGCGGATGTTGGCGAAGGTGCCGCGGATCATCACCTCGTGGTTGCCGCGGCGGGCGCCATAGGAGTTGAAGTCCTTGACCTCGACGCCCTGGTCCGTGAGCCAGCGCCCGGCGGGGCTGTCGCGTTTGATCGCGCCGGCGGGCGAGATGTGGTCGGTGGTGATCGAGTCGCCGAGCAGGGCGAGGGCGCGGGCGCCGGTGATCGGCTCGACCCCGGGCGCCTGCGCGGGCATCTCCTCGAAGAAGCTGGGGCGGCGCACGTAGGTCGAGTCGGGCCAGGTGTAGCGGTCGCCGGAGGGGACGTCGACGGCGTTCCAGTTCTCCTCGCCCTCGAACACCTCGGCGTAGTTGCGGGCGAACATCTCCGCCGCGACCGAGTCGCCGACGACGCGCTTGATCTCCTCGGCGTCGGGCCAGATTTCGCGCAGAAATACGGGCTCGCCGTTCGAGTCCTCGCCGAGCGGCTCGTTGGCGAGATCGATGTCCATCCGACCGGCCAGGGCGTAGGCGACGACCAGCGGCGGGCTGGCCAGGTAGTTGGCCTTGACGTCCTGGTTGATCCGGCCCTCGAAGTTGCGGTTGCCGGAGAGGACCGCGCAGACGGTCAGGTCCTTCTCGTTGACCGCCGCCGAGATCTCCTCCGGCAGCGGGCCGGAGTTGCCGATGCAGGTCGTGCAGCCGTAGCCGACGAGGTGGAACTGGAGCCGCTCCAGATACTCGGTCAGGCCGGCTTTCTCCAGGTACTCGGTGACGACGGTCGAGCCGGGCGCCAGCGAGGTCTTCACCCACGGCTTGCGCTCGAGGCCCCGTTCGACGGCGTTGCGGGCGAGCAGGCCGGCGCCGAGCATCACGCTCGGGTTGGAGGTGTTGGTGCAGCTGGTGATCGCCGCGATCACGACCGAGCCGTGGTCGAGCTCGAAGGTCGTCCCGTCCATCGTCACCTCGACCTCGTCGCCGCGGCGGTTGGCGAGGGTGGCGGTCGGCGTCTCGACCGGCACCGGCGGCTGCGGCTTGCTGCTTTCGTCGTCGTGGTCCTCGGCCGGGGGATCGGAGGCGGGGAAGGACTCCATGCTCGCCTCGTCGACCGGGTTCACCTGCTGCTCGACCGCGTCGGGCGCCAGCTCCGCCAGCGCCTGCAGGAACGCCTCCTTGGCCTGGGCCAGCGGCACCCGGTCCTGCGGCCGTTTCGGCCCGGCGATGCTCGGCTCGACGTCGCCGAGGTCGAGCTCGAGCGTCTCCGAGAAGACCGGCTCCTCGGAGCTCTCATCATGGAACATTCCCTGCTCGCGGGCGTAGGCGTCGACCAGCTCGATCGTCTCGGTCGGGCGGCCGGTGAGGTCGAGGTAGCGCAGGGTCTCGGCGTCGACCGGGAAGATCGCGCAGGTCGAGCCGAACTCGGGCGACATGTTGCCGAGCGTGGCGCGGTCGGCGAGGCCGAGGGTGGGCAGGCCGGGCCCGTAGAACTCGACGAACTTGGAGACGACGCCGCGCTCGCGCAGCATCTCGGTGACGGTGAGGACGAGGTCGGTGGCGGTCGCCCCCTCGGGCAGTTCG
>JALZHV010000279.1 GCA_030860625.1 Actinomycetota bacterium | reverse complement strand
ATCTTGCCCTGGTGCATCACCGCCACCTCGTCGGCGAGGCGCTCGGCCTCCTCGATGTAGTGGGTCGACATCAGGATCGTCGTCCCGCGCGCTTTCAGGTCGCCGATCAGGGTCCAGAGCTCGGTGCGGATCTGCGGGTCGAGGCCGACCGTCGGCTCGTCGAGCAGCACCAGCCGCAGCTCGTGGACGAGGCCGCGGGCGAGCAGCAGCCGCCGCCGCATCCCGCCGGAGAGCTCGTCGACCGCGTCGCGCCGCCGCTCCTGCAGCCGGGCGATCTTCAGCGCTTTCTCGACCGCGGCGCCGACGTCGGGGACGCGGTAGAGGCGGGCGAAGATCGCCAGGTTGTCCTCGACGGTGACGTCGACGTCGAGGTTGTCGAGCTGGGGGACGACGCCCATCTGCCCGCGCGCGGTCTTCGCTTCCCCCGGCAGCTCGTAGCCGAGCACCCGCAGCCGGCCGGAGTCGGCGATCGCCTGGCCGGTCAGCAGCCGCATCGTCGTCGACTTGCCGGCGCCGTTGGGGCCGAGCAGGCCGAGGCAGATGCCCTCCGGCACCTCCAGGTCGAGCCCGTCGACCGCGGTGATCGGGCCGAAGGTCTTGACGACGTCGCGCAGCTCGATGGCGGCCATGGGCTGATGCTGGCAGACTCGCGCGATGCTGGACGAGCGCTGGATCCGGTCGCTGCACGTGGAGTCGATGCGCCGCGCCGATCTCCACGCCGAGCGCGAGCCGCACGTCCTCTTCCAGGCCTCGACGATCGCCGCCCTGCTCGACGGCGCCTTCGACGGCGACCTCACTTTCGCCGAGCTTGCCGAGCACGGCGACCTCGGGCTGGGGACGCTCAACCACCTCGACGGCGAGATGGTCGCGCTCGACGGCGAGTTCTTCCGGGCCGACGTCGACGGCAACGTGACGAAGATCGATCCGAGGGAGAGGACGCCGTTCGCGGTCGTCACCCGCTTCGAGCCGAGCGTCGACGAGCGGCTGCCGGACGAGTATCTCTCCCACGAGGAGCTGCTGGAGCTGCTGGACCGGCTGATCCCCGCCGGCGCCTCCTCTTGCGCGATCCGCCTCGACGGGCGCTTCGAGCTCGTCCGCGCCCGCTCGGTCCCGCGGCAGGACCCGCCCTACCGGCCGCTGACCGAGGTCGTCGCCGACCAGCACGTCTTCGAGCTCCGCGACCTCGAGGGGACGATGCTCGGCTTCCGCTTCCCCGCCTACGTCGAGGGGATCGAGGTTCCCGGATACCACCTGCACTTCGTCAGCGCCGATCGCAGCCGCGGCGGCCACGTCCTCGACTCCCGCTCGCACGGCCTCCGCGCCCGGCTCGACCCCTCCGACGACCTCCACGTCGAGCTGCCGCCGCGGGTCGACCTCGCCGACCCCTCCCTTGCCGCCGAGACCCACGCCGCGGTCGCCGCGGTCGAGCACGGCGGATAGCGAACGCGTCGACCTCCAGCGGAGTTCCCAAAAAGGTCCTAGGCTGTCCGGATGCTGAAGAAGATCGCTATCGCCGCCGTCCTGTCCCTCGCTCTGCTGGCGCTGCCCTCGGCCGCTGCCGCCGACCCGCTGATGAGCTGGTCGCCGCCGCTGCAGCTCGACGACGGCACGGTCGGGAAAGTATCCGTCGAACCGGAGCTCACCTCCGTCAGCTGCCCCTCGGCGAGCTTCTGCGCCGCGATCGGGACGCTGGGGCGCCTCTATACCTCGACCGACCCCACCGATCCCGCGGGCTGGACCGAGGCCACGATCTGGACCGGTGAGATCGGCGACCTCGAGTGCGCCAGCCCAACCTGGTGCGTGGCGGTGGGCGACGGCCCGGTGCTCCTCTACTCGACCGACCCGGGCGGAGGCGCGGCCGCGTGGAGCGACGTCAGCCTGCCGGAGGGGCGCCGGATCTCCTGCCCCAGCGCGGACTTCTGCGCCCGCCTCGCCGGCGAGGACGAAGTGCTGACCTCGACCGAACCGCTGGGCGGCGCCGGCACCTGGACCGCAACCGACCTGGAACTGCCGGAATGGCGGCTCGGGCCGAACTTCCTCCACCGAGTCGACTGCCCGACCGCCGACCTCTGCGCCGTCTCCGGCGACGTCGGCACCGTGCTCGCCTCTTCCGACCCGACCGGTGGCGTCGACGCCTGGGTCAAATCGTTCATCGGCGCCAAAGACGTCTACAACAACGGGGCGGGGCCCAGCGTCGACGGCCTCGACTGCACCGCTGCTTCCTTCTGCGCGGCGACGACCTGGGGCGACACGGTCGCGACCACGGACGACCCGCTCGGCGGCACCAGCGCTTGGGACCTCTCGCAGGCGGACGAGGCCTTCTTCATCCAGCAGATCTCCTGCGCCGAGGACGCTTCGCTCTGCGTTGCGGTCGACCGCAACGGCTACGCGATCACCTCGCGGAACCCGGGGACGCTGTCAGCGGAATGGGGCACGTTCGAACCGATCGGCGACCCCGAGACGCTGCGCGACGTCTCCTGCGCCCCGGACGGGAGCCTCTGCGCGGTCGTCGACAGCAAAGGCAGGGTCATCGTCGGCACCCCGCGGCCCGACGAGGGGGGTCAGCCCGGCGGGGGCTTCCCGCCGCCCGGGCAGGGCAACCCGCTTCCGGACCCGCCGCGGCGCCCGCCCTGCAAGCCGAAGCAGCCCAAGTCGCACAATCCCCAGAAGAAGGCTTCCAAGCGGCAGGCGATCGGTCAGGCGCGAAAGGTCAGCAGCGCCGGTAAACGACCCAAGAGTCGTTGCGGGCGACCTCGCTGAACCCAGCCGGCTTCGGCAGCGAGAGGCGGGTCGGGTCGTTGGGGTCGAGGATGAAGTTTTCGATCGTGAAGTCGCTGGCCGGCGCGACGAAGTAGCCACGCCGTGGCGCTCCTTCCTCGCTGGCGCTGACGATCCGCGTCGGCGCGATCTCGAGGCCGAAGGCGAGGCGGGGGACGGCGCGGTGGTTGGGAACCGCGATCTTCCCGCAGAGGGGGTCGAAGGCCCCGGCGTCGACGAGGTCACCGAGGTCGCCCTCGACCCGGGCCTGGTTGGTCAGGTCCTCGTCGACTTTGGAGTCGAGGTCCCACTGGTTCGGGGCCCAGAGCACGAACATCGCCGCGACGAGGGCGGCGAAGACCTGCCAGGGCCGGCGCCAGCGGTGGCCGGGCTCGAGCAGGCGCCAGCCGAGCAGAGCGAGGG